>JAKOOD010000243.1 GCA_022701635.1 Burkholderiaceae bacterium
CGTCGGAGCCGGCCACATCGTCATCACCGGCGACACGGTATTCGACTACCGCTTCACGCCCAACGCCAGCACCGAGCATCACCTCGACTGGACACAAAATACGATGCTGGCGGTGTCCCTGGTGCCGGAGCCGGCCTCAAAGGCGATGCTGGCGGCGGGCCTGCTCGTGGCAGGCTGGATGCGGCGGCGCGGGCGCCCTACTTCCTGACGTGCAGCTGGATCACCTTGCGTCCCTCGGCGTCCCGTTCGGGCAAGGGTTCCGAGGCACAGCTACCGCAGGTATCGCAACCGCTGCCACAGCTGGCGTCGGCATCCAGCCAGCGGACCAGCCGGCCCTTGCCGCTGCCGTTGGACAGCTTGTAGACGACGCGCCGGCGCAGGGATGCCGGAACGTACTTGACGGCGGCATACAGCGCAGCCGCCAGCACCAGCGCGCCGACGACCACATACTGCACCCACGGGGACGCCACGTCATCCTCCGAACGCGGCGCGCGCCACGTGGTAGGTGACGAAGGAGGCCAGGTAGGCCAGTGCGAACATGTAGCCGGCCATATACCAGGCGTAGCGCGCGCTGCCGGTTTCGCGGCGCACCACGGACAGCGTCGACAGGCATTGCGGCGCGAACACGTACCACGCCAGCAGCGACAGCGCGGTGGCCATGCTCCACGAATGGCTGATGATCGGCGTGAGCGAATTGGCGACGTCTTCGCCGCCGGCCGACAACGCGTACACGGTGCCGAGCGCGCCGACCGCGACTTCGCGCGCCGCCATGCCCGGCACCAGTGCGATGCAGATCTGCCAGCCGAAGCCGATCGGCTCGAAGATCACGGCCAAACCGCGGCCCAGCAAACCGGCCACGGAATAATAAATCGGCGGATGCGTCGCGCCCGCTGGCGCGCCCGGAAAGCTCGACAGGAACCAGACCAGCACCATCAGCGTCAGGATCACGGTGCCCACGCGCATCAGGAAGATGCGCGCGCGTTCCCACAGGCCCAGCGCCAGGTTGTGCAGGTGCGGCCAGTGGTAGGCCGGCAGTTCCAGCATCAGCGGCTGGTGGCGGTTCGAACCGGCGGCGCGCTTCATGACCCAGGCCACGGCCATCGCGCTGACGATGCCGGCCACGTACAGCACGAACAGCACCAGGCCCTGCAGGTTGATGCCGGCGCCCAGCTCGCGGTGCGGGATGAAGGCGGCGATGATCAGCGCATACACCGGCAACCGTGCCGAGCAGGTCATCAGCGGCGCGATCATGATCGTCACCAGGCGGTCGCGCGGGTTCTGGATGGTGCGCGCGGCCATCACGCCGGGAATGGCGCAGGCGAACGACGACAGCAGCGGGATGAAGGCGCGTCCGGACAGGCCGACCCCGCCCATCAGGCGGTCGAGCAGGAAGGCGGCGCGCGGCAGGTAGCCGCAATCCTCGAGGATCAGGATGAAGAAGAACAGGATCAGGATCTGCGGCAGGAACACCAGCACGCTGCCGACGCCGCCGAAGATGCCCTCGACGATCAGGCTGCGCAGCGGACCGTCGGCCATGCTGGAGCCGACCCAGGTGCCGAGTCCCTCGACGCCGCTCTTGATCAGGTCCATCGGCACCGCGGCCCAGCTGAACACGGCCTGGAACACCAGGAACATCAGCACAGCCAGGATCACCGGCCCGGCGACCGGGTGCAGGACCACGCGGTCGATCGCCTCGCTCAGGTTGCCGGTGTCCTTGTCGAAGCTGACGGCGGCGTCGATGATGCGGCGCACCTCGCGCTGGGTCTGCTCGACCGGGACCGCGTCGATCGCCTGCAGCGGCTGCGGCTGGACGCGGTGGTCGAACGACATCGTGTCGAGTGCCGCCAGCAGCGCCTTTTCGCCGCCGGCCTGCACCGCCACGGTTTCCACCACCGGCATGCCCAATTCCTTGGAGAGGCGCGCGCTGTCGATCTCGATGCCGCGCTTTTTGGCGACGTCGACCATGTTCAGGGCCAGCACCATCGGCAGCCCGAGACGCTGGATTTCCAGCACCAGGCGCAGGTTCAGGCGCAGGTTGGTGGCGTTGACGACGCAGACGACGGCGTCCGGCGCCTGTTCGCCGGCGCGCAGGCCGGCCACCACGTCGCGCGTGATCGCTTCATCGGGGGTATGGGCCGACAGGCTGTAGGCGCCGGGCAGGTCGAGCACGCGCAGCGGCTTGCCGCCAGGCAGCGTGAAATGGCCTTCCTTGCGCTCGATGGTGACGCCGGCGTAGTTCGCGACCTTCTGGCGCGCGCCGGTGAGGCGGTTGAACAATGCGGTCTTGCCGCAGTTCGGATTACCCAGCAGGGCGATGACGGGCGTCCTGGTGGCCGCCCGGACCTGCTGTTCTACTGCTCCCATTATGTATGTTCCATTTATTCCGGCTGGATCGAGATCAGCGCTGCCTCGAAGCGGCGCAGGGCGAAGGTGGACTGGCCGACCTTGACCGCCAGCGGCCCGCCGGGCAGGCCGCCTTTCAGCATGCGGATGCGTTCACCCGGGACGAAACCGAGTTCCATCAGGCGGCGCGAGACGTCCGCACCGGAAGCGTCCGCGAGCGAACCCGGCGCGAGAGTGATGACGGTGGCGCTCTGGCCGGCCTTCAGGGCGTCGAGCGTGGTCAGGGTGGGTGCAAGAGTCATGTTTCGCTTCCAGTGATGGGACGTGGCGCTGATGAGACAACTATGTGCATCATAAACCTAAATGCGAATTATTTCTATTTGCGCTTTGTCTACTTCGGTTCACCCGGCGTTGGATAGGCGTGTGCGCACAACAAAAACGCTTGCAATCGTTACCCAACTTCTGGAGAATACAAATCCGAATGAGAATGATTCGCATTATAGGTTAGACAACGCTGGCCTGCTGCGAGACTCCGAAACGGAAACGAAACCATGATCGTCTGCGTCTGCAACAACATCTCCGACCGTGAAATCCGCCAGGCCGTCGACCTCGGCCTGACCTCGATGGCCGACCTGTACCAGGAACTCGGCGTCGGCACCTGCTGCGGCAAGTGCGTCAGCTATGCCCGCGAAGTGATGAACGAACACCTCGACAGCAAGACCACCGTCACCGAACTGCGCCGCAGCCCTGCCGGCGGCATGGTGGCATAAACACACGATGTAAATAGCGTTAGGACGGCGAGAAGATGCCGCGCCGCCATCGAGGTTTCGTTAGGCGCTGCAATATTGCATCGCACATATCGATGCTTATTCCGGCCGGGTTGCTCGGGTCTTGATACTATGTGATATCCATAGCAGCCAAGCCGCGAGTCTTATGCCTGTTATCCCGTTCCGCTCACCAAGAACCCCCTTCAAGGTCGAGCCGCCGCCAGCACCCACGCGCCGCGCCATCGTCCTCAAGTGGCTGCGCAAGATGCACGGCTGGATCGGCCTGTGGGGCGCCGTCCTCGGCCTGCTGTTCGGCTGCACCGGCATCCTCCTCAACCACCGCGCCGTACTGAGGATTCCCGCCGCCCAGGTCCAGGAAAGCACGGTGCAGGTGCCGCTGCCCACGCCGGCACCGGCCACCCCGCAGGCGCTGGCCGCCTGGCTGAAATCCGCGCTCAAGCTCGAACCCGATGCACGCCGCGTGCTGGCCGAACCGGCCCGTCCGGTGGCCTGGGGCGACCAATCCGTGGTGCAGCCACCGCGCTGGAGCGCCAGCTTCGCCTCGCCGTCCGGCAACGTGCAGGCCGAGTACTGGGTCGGCAACAATTACGTGACCCTCAAGCGCAGCGACAACAATGTCTTCGCCATCCTCACCAACCTGCACAAGGGCGTCGGCATGGGGGTCGGCTGGATCCTGCTGGTCGACACGCTGGCCGGCTCGATCATCCTGCTGTCGCTGTCGGGCGTGGTACTGTGGGCAATGACCAACCGCCGGCGCACCATCGGCGTGGCGATCGGCGCGGTGTCGCTGCTGGCGGCCGGCGGGCTGGCGCTGACGGCGCTGTAAACATCGGCCCAAAAGCCGCGCCCGGTTTGCTATGATGCTGCCATCACTTACCGTAAAGGCACTCCATGAAGGGCGATCCCAACATCATCCGGCTGCTGAATGCGCAGCTGACCAACGAGCTGACCGCAGTCAACCAGTACTTCCTGCATGCGCGCATGTACAAGCACTGGGGTTTCACCAAGCTCGGCAAGAAGGAATACGACGAATCGATCGGCGAAATGAAGCATGCCGACCGCCTGATCGACCGTATCCTGATGCTCGACGGCCTGCCCAACCTGCAGGCGCTGCACAAGCTGCTGATCGGCGAATCGACCCAGGAAATGCTGGAATGCGACCTCAAGCTGGAGCGTGCGGCGCAGATCACGGTCAAGGAAGGCATCGCCGCCGCCGAGGTCGCGCACGACTACGTGTCGCGCGACCTGCTGCTGGATATCCTCGAGGATACCGAAGAGCATATCGAGTGGCTGGAGACGCAGCTGGACCTGATCGTCAAGGTCGGGATTCAGAATTATCTGCAGTCGCAGATCGGCGAAGTCTAAGACGTTTAGCTGGCCGAAAGACCGTCGCCCCTGCGCAGGCAGGGGCCCAAGTTCGCAATGATGCGCAAAACCTGGGCCCCTGTCTTCGCAGGGGCGACGTTTTTACACTGCCGGCGCAACAAGCTGCGTGCTTACGCGGCGCTCACGCCGCCCAGCCCCCAGCGCCGCGCCCACTTGTCATAGAAACCCATATCCTGCGGCACCGCCCCGGTCACGGCGCAGATCGCTCCCGCGAACTCGTTCGCCCGCGCCAGCGTCAGTGCCAATGGCCAGCCGCGCGCCCGTCCCAGCAGGAAAATCGCCGAGAAGGCATCGCCCGCCCCCACCGTATCGATGACGTAGGGCGGCACCGGGTTGTCGCGGTTGGCGACCAGGCTGCCGTCGCTGCCGAAGTAGACCGAGCCGCGGTGGCCCAGGGTCACGATCAGGGCGTCGAGTGAAAACCGGTCGATCAGGGCGCGGCAGGCCGCGTGCACTTCCTCGGTCGACATCGGGGTATCGTCCGGCGTGATCTGGAAATACCAGTTGAACAGCGCCTGCAGTTCTTCCTCGTTGACCTTGACGATGTCGGCCGCCTGCAGCGCGGCGCCGACGATCGCCTCGTCGGCCTGGCCCTGGAACAGGTTGAGATCGAGGAAGCGCTTGGCCTGCGGCGCGGCCGCCAGCACGGCCGCCAGTGCCTGGCGCGAGCGCTCGCCGCGCTGGGCCAGGGTGCCGAAGTAGACGATGTCGGGCGCCATGCCTGTCAAAGTCGTGGCCACGGCGACGGCCGCGGTCTCGGGGTCGATGAAATCGTAGGCCTGGCGTGGCAGGAAGACGCTGCGCGGAGACGATCCCATCCGCGCCGCCGTGCGTTCGACGGCGACCCGCCCGGTTTCTTCCATCGTATCGACCTGCAACCCTGTTTCCGGCATCACGAAACGCTCGAACTCCGCGCGCACGGCCGAGCCGTTGCGGTCGTCGCCGATGCGCGTGATCAGCAGCGGCGGCGCCATGAAGGCCGCCAGGTGGCGCGCCAGGTTGAACGGGGCGCCCCCCAGCTTCGAGGCGTCCGTGCCATCCTCAACCAGCACCTCGCCGAACACTATCGCCATCCCGCTCCAAGTCCGCATACACGTCTTCCGTTCGCTCGATTGCACCGCCGGCATTGTAGCGCACCAGCCGGACCGCCATGGCGGCGCAGATCATCAGCACGCCCGCCAGGCGGATCACGTTTTCGGGATTGCCGCCCAGCCAGCTGTGATAGTACAACGGCAGCGTGAAGATCTGGATGATCATCGGGATCACGATGAACATGTTGAAGATGCCCATGTAGACGCCGGTGCGTTCCGGCGGCAGGCTGGAGGCCAGGATCACGTAGGGGTTGCCCATGATGCTGGCCCACGCCAGGCCGATGCCGACCATCGGCACCAGCAGCAGCACCGGCGTATGGATGTGCGGGATGGCCAGCATGCCGGCGCCGGCCAGCGCCAGGCACACGGCGTGCACGACGTGGGGGCCATGGCGGCGCGCGAACGGCACCAGCGCGAACGCGGCCAGGAAGGCGACGAAGTTGTAGAACGCGCCGATCTGGCCGTTCAGCAGGCCGGCGTCGCGAAAGCCCGGGGAGGCGGCATCACTGGTGCCGAACAGCGTGCGCGCCAGCGACAGCGTGATGAACTGCCAGTAGCAGAACATCGCGTACCACTGGAACAGCTTGACCAGCGCCAGCTGCTTCATCGTGGGCGGCATGTCGCGTAGCGCCGCGCCGATCTCGGCCAGCGTGTGGCGCCAGCCGGCCGGCGCAGCGCGCAGCGCCGCCAGCGCCTCGGCCGGCAACGGGTCCTCGGGCGTGGTGCGCACCGACCACAGGACCGAGACCAGCGAACAGACGGCGCCGATCAGGAAGGCCGCCACGACCACCTGCGGGATGTTGCTGCCGTTGACGGCGTCCTTGTTCATGCCGAACCACACCAGCAGCGATGGGGTCAGGTAGGCCAGCGTCTGGCCCAGCCCGGTAAAGGCGCTCTGCGTCAGGAACCCGAGCGAAAGCTGGCTGGCCGGCAGCTTGTCGCTGACGTAGGCGCGGTAGGGTTCCATCGTGACGTTGTTGGCCGAGTCGAGGATCCACAGCAGGCTGGCCGCCATCCACAGCGTCGGGCTGTACGGCATCAGGAGCAGGCCGATGCTGCACAGGATGGCGCCGATCAGGAAATACGGGGTGCGGCGCCCCCAGCGGCTGACGGTGCGGTCGCTCATGGCGCCGATCAGCGGCTGCACCAGCAGGCCGGTGACGGGGCCGGCCAGCCACAGGTAGGGCAGGCTCGCCTCGTCGGCGCCGAGATACTTGTAGATCGGGCTCATGCTGCTCTGCTGCAGCCCGAAGCTGAACTGGATGCCGAAGAATCCGATGTTCATGTTGACGATCTGCCAGAACGTCATGCGCGGCTTGAGCGGGGACATCGGTTCTCCTCAGGCGTGGAACCAGCGTTCGATGAAGGGACGATAGAAAGCGGTGTCGGCCGGCACCGCGCCGACGATGCCGCAGACGGCGCCGGCGAATTCGTTGGCGCGCGCCAGCGTGAGGTCGAGCGGCCACCCGCATGCGCGGCCCAGCAGGAACACGGCGGAAAAGGCGTCGCCGGCACCCACCGTGTCCGCCAGTTGGGGCGGCCGCGCCGGCAGGGGTGTGACATGGTAAGCGTCGTCGGCGCCGAAATACACGGCGCCGCGCGGTCCCAGCGTCACGATCAGGCCGGTCAGCTTGAACACACGCATCAGGATCGCGCACGCGCGCCGCACCTCGGCACTGCCCATGTCGTCGGTCCGCAGGCGCGTGTGCGTGTACCAGCCGAACAAATCCAGCAACTCCTCCTCGTTGACCTTGACGATGTCGGCCGCGTGCAGCGATGCGAACACGCAGCGTTCGGTCACGTGTCCGGCGCGCACGTTGAGGTCCAGGTAGTGGCAGGCGGTTTGCGCCGCCAGCAGCCCGGTCAAGGCGAGGCGCGACTGCGGCTCACGCTGGGCCAGGGTGCCGAAATACAGCGTCCCCGGGGCGGCCGCGGCCAGGGCGGCGATGGCCGGTTCCGCCTCGATCGCATCGTAGGCCTGGTGCGGCAGGATCGTGAACCGATGGTCGCCGCCCTTGCCGTCCGTGCAGCGTTCGACGCTCACGACGCCGGTCGGCAGCGCCGCATCCACCTGCAGCCCGGCCGTGGACAGGCCGAAGCGCGCGAACTCGGCGCGCATGCGGGCGCCGTTCTCGTCCTGCCCGATGCGGGTCAGCATCAAGGCTTCCTGGCCCAGCGCCGCCAGGTGGCGCGCCACGTTGAAGGGGGCGCCGCCCAGCACCTGGCGGTCGCCGAAATCGTCGACCAGCGCCTCGCCGAACACGGCGATCGCGGCCTGCTTCGAATGTGTCATCGCGCTTCCCCCATGGTATCGCCCAGGTGCCGGCCGCTGCGCCGGTCCAGCCATGCCTGCTCCCAGGGCGCCAGCGCCAGCGTGCCGGCGCCGCCGAGCGCGTGCAGGTCGACCACCAGCGTGCGCGCCGAAAAATTGAACAGGGCCAGGACATGCTCGCCGCGCGCCAGCGCCAGCAGCGCCGGGTCGGCAGCGTCCAGCGCCGTGCACGGCACGCCCGCGGCCAGGTCCGGCAGTTGCCGGCGCAGGCGGATCAGGCGGCGCAAGCCGGCATAGGCGCGTCCGGTCGGGCTGGACGGGTCGTGGCGCTGCGCCGCGCGCTCCTCGTCGAACGGCGCGCGCTGGATCCAGCGGCTGTCGTGGGCGCGCGCCGGGTCGTCGCGGTAGGCGTGGTCGTTCGGCATGGCCAGTTCGTCCCCCATGTACAGGACCGGCAGGCCGCCGAAGCACAGCGCCAGGCCATGCACCAGCAGCAGGCGGCGCAGCGCGAGTTCGACCGCCTGGTCCGACGTGGCCGACCCCAGGCCGCACAGGGCGGCCGCGGTGCCGTTGGTGGCCAGGCCGCCCTGGAAGCCGACGCCGTCGGCATAGCCGGCGCCGTCGTTGTAGAAGTGCGCGACCGCGGCCAGGCGCGCCAGGCTGCCGGCCTCGGCCAGCAGGTGCTTCCAGCCGATGTCGTCATGGCAGCGCACATAGGTCAGCCAGCTTGCGCCGGGCGGCAGCGGCGGCGTGGCGGCGGCCACCGCGCGCACCAGGCTGGCATCCTGCTCGGCCAGCGCGGCCCAGCCGGCCGTCATCAGGGTACTGTGGTAAGCCAGGTGGCACTCGGGCGCGTCGGCGCTGCCGAAATAGCCGGGCAGCTCGCGCGTCGGCACGATCGCCTCGGCCTTCAGCAGCACGCCGGGGGCGGCGATGTCGACCAGGGCGCGCAGCGCCTGCAGCAGCAGGTGGGCCTCGGGCTGGTTCATGCAGTCGGTGCCGAGGCGCTTCCACAGGAAGGCGGTGGAATCGAGGCGGAACACTTCGATGCCGCGGTTGGCCAGGCGCAGCATGGCCGTGGCGACCGCCGCGAACACCGCCGGGTTGGCGTAGTTCAGGTCCCACTGGAAAGGATAGAAAGTGCTCCATACCCAGCCGCCCATGGCGGGGACGTGGGTGAAGTTGCCGGGCGCCGCCTCGGGGAACACCTGGCCCAGCGTACGCTCGTAGGCCTCGGCCGCGTCGCGGTCCAGCACATGGAAAAAGTCACGCAGGCCGGCGTCGCCGCCGGCCGCGCCCTGGGCCCACGGGTGATCGTCCGCCACGTGGTTCAGGATCATGTCGGCGCACAGGCTGATACCCGCCTCGCGCAGCCCGGCCGTCAGGTCTTCCAGGTCGGCCATGTTGCCCAGGCGCGGGTCGACTTCGTCGAAACTGGCGACCGCGAAGCCGCCGTCGCTCTCGCCCGCGCGCGGGCGCAGGAACGGCAGCAGGTGCAGATAGGTCACCCCCAGTTCGCGCAGGTGCGGGATACGCGCCGCCACGCCGCGCAGGCTGCCGCCGAAACGGTCGGCGTAGGCACTGTAGCCGAGCATGTCCGGGGAACAAAACCAGTCGGGGCGGTCTTCGCGGTGGGCGTCGAGCGCCTGCAGCGTGGCCGGGCGCGCCGCCATCAGTTGCCCGACCTCGGCCATCAGGTTGTCGAACCAGGCGGCGTGGCCGGGCAGATGGCCGTACAGCCGTTGCAGGCGGTCGCCGAGCACGGCCTGGCAACGCGCGAAACGGCGCTGCGCATCGGCATGCTGGTGCGCGGGTAATGCGTCGAGCAGTCGACGCAAGGAAGTGGACATCGTCATGGATCTCGAAAAAACGGCAGGAAGGGAACACGCCGGGGCCAGGGTGCCGGCGCCGCCGGTCCCCCTGGTCCCTGTCTACATCAGAACTACATCAGAACGCGTACTTGACGCTGGCCTTCACGGCACGGCCCGTGATCGAGCGCGCGGCGTGGCCGTCGCTCTCGATCTCGGTGTAGCCGATCCGGTTGAACAGGTTGTTGGCGCTCAGCGCCAGCTGCACTTTCGGCGTCAACTGGTAGTTGAGGAAAGCGTGCACCACGGTGTAGCCGGGCAGGACCAGGGTGTTGGCGTCGTCGCCCCAGCTCTTGCCGGTGCCGACGACGGCCAGGCCGAAGCTGGCCGCACCGAGGTCATAGCCCGGCGTCAGCTGGTACACGGTGCGCGCCTGGCGCCGCGGCGTGTGGCCGATGACGGCTTCGCCGCCGGGTGCCGTGGCCGTGATCTCGGCGTCGGTCAGGGTCAGGCCGCCGTTGACGTGGAAGTCGCCGGTGCGCCAGGCCGCTTCCAGCTCCACGCCCTTGGCCTCGTAGCTGTTGGCGGTCGACAGCTGGGTCGTGGCCTCGTAGTTGGTTTCGCGGGTGCGGGCACGGAACAGCGTCACGAAGGTGCTCAGGCCGCCGCTGCGCCATTTCACGCCCCCTTCCAGCTGCTTGACGGTGTTGATGCTGACCGGTGCGCTGCCGTCCAGCGGCGCGCCGAACAGGATGCGGTCGGCATTGAAGGCGACGCCTTCGCTGGTGCGCGCGAACAGCGCCAGCGCAGGGGTGATGCGCCAGTTGCCGCCCACCGAATACGAGGTGTGGCCGATGTCGTAGTCGACGCGCTGCGCGGTGGCGGGCACGTAGGCCGCGGCGCCGGTGGCGATGTTCGCGCTGCCGCCGGCGTGCTGGCGGTCGCGGCGCACGCTGGCGTCGAGGTTGACGGCGCCCTGCTCCCAGCCGATGTTGGCGTACGGCGAATTGGTCCTGTAGTCGACGTCGACGGCGCGCGAGCAGCAGGCGCCGAAGGCCGGGCCGACGTAGCCGGGGGTCGTGCTGGCCGTGCGCAGCAGGGCCGGCTGGTCGCCGCTGGCCTGCATCAGGTACTGGTTGAAGTTCCAGGTCAGGCCCAGCTTCTGCATCGAACTGTACCAGCCGGCGGTCAGGTTCAGCTTGGCGCCGCCGTCGATGCGGAAGGTCTTGGTCAGGCGCGCGTCGTTGAGGGTGTTGCCGGCGTCGTCGATCGAGGTATTGAAGACCACGGCATTGAATGCCCGGCCATTGTAGGCCTGGCCGGTGCGCGGCCCGGTGGCGAAGGTGTAGCTGCCGACCGTGCCGCTGTCGGCCGGGAACACGCCGATGAAGCGGCCGCTGTTGTTGGCCTTGCGGAAGCGGTCGGTCACGGTCCAGCCGTTGCCCAGGTCGAACGATCCCTCCAGGCCGAGCGCATTGCTCTTGACCGACAGTCCCTCGTTGACGTCGCTCGCGACCTGGCCGTTGCCCTTGGTCAGGGACACATCCTTGACCCAGTACGGCGAATAGAAGGACGCCGTGCGCGGGTCGATACCGGCGATCTCGGCGATATGCCCGTTGCTGACCGTGACCGGCACCGGCAGCGCCGTCGGGCTGCGGTCGTCGAGGTGCTTGAGCGAGACGCGCACCCAGCCGCCATCGAACTCGTGGGTGAAATTGGCGCGCAGCTGGCCGCCGCGCTCCTGCTTGACGCCGGTATCGCGGATGCCCTCGCCATTGCGGTAGAAACCGCCGACGAAGAAGCGGTCGCGGTTAGAGACCGGCGCGCCATAGTTGAAATCGACGCGGGTGCTGTCGTAGTCCAGGCCACGCGACAGGCCGATGCTGCCGCCCGCTTCCTTGCCGTCCCTGGCGATGAAATTGATGATGCCGCCGGGCGAGTTGGTCGCCAGGGTCGAGGCCGAGCCGCCGCGCACGACCTCGACATGGTCGAGGGTGCCGTCGATCTTGACGAAGCTGTCCGGGGTGGTGAAGTTGATGTCGCCGAACTGCAGCACCGGCAGCCCGTCTTCCTGGATTTGCACATAGCGCGCGCCGCCGGCGGAGATCGGCACGCCGCGCACGGTGATGTTGGCATTGCCTTCGCCGCCCGACGATTCCGAACGCACGCCGGGGATCGCGCGCAGCACGTCGGCGGCGCTGGTCGGGGCCAGGTTCTGGATCGCATCAGCTTCCAGCGTGCTGACCGAGACGCTCGACTTCATCTTGCTCGAGCCGACCGGCGTGCCGGTCACGACAATGCGTTCCATCTTCAGGCCATCGGTCGCCTGTGCAGCTTCTGGAACGGTTTCCTGGGCGTGCGCCGCACTCAGGTGCAGCAAGGCCAGCGCCACGGCGTGTGCCGTGTGCTTCATTCGAACTTCCATGTCTCCTCCGGTTTTATTGGTCGCCATTCGGCGTTATCGGCGCCGCATCGGCACGCAGCCATTATTTCCTGAAATTTAGTTAATTGCAATCGATTGCAATCATGTTGCAAAAACGACGCAACGGTGCAACACTCAGGTGCATTACCAAAAATTGGAGAAAATCACGGCTTGAATGCAAACGTTTTCAATTACGTTTGCAATCATGCTGACTGCGGCTGCGGCGATGGCGTTCAGGCGCTGGTACGGACGATCAGTTCGGTCGGCAGCAGGACCGAGGGGGCGGGTTTGCCGTCGAGGCAGGAGAGCAGCGCGTCCACGAGGGCGCGTGCGGCGACGTCGCGCGGCTGGCGCACCGTCGTCAGGGGCGGAT
>JAKOOD010000248.1 GCA_022701635.1 Burkholderiaceae bacterium
TGCAGGCGCTTGACCGCCCACGGGCTCGGCACATTGCGCAGGTAGCGGCGCGGAATGCCGTAATCTTCTTCGAGAATGGCGCCGTCTTCCGTTTCGCTGAATAGCCCGAGCGGCGATTCATTGACCGGCGAACCCTTGATCGCGTAAAACGGCACCTGCTCCATCAGCGATTTGAGCTTTTCGGCGATCGACGATTTGCCGCCGCCCACCGGGCCCAGCAAATACAGGATCTGCTTGCGTTCTTCCAGTCCCTGGGCCGCATGGCGGAAATAGGAAACGACCTGTTCGATCACTTCCTCCATGCCGTAGAACTCGCGGAATGCGGGATAAATCTTGATGACCTTGTTGGCGAAAATGCGCGACAGGCGCGGGTCGAGGCGGGTATCGACCAGGGTAGGTTCGCCGATGGCGGCCAGCATGCGCTCGGGAGCGCTGGCGTAAGTCAGGGGATCCTTCTTGCAAAGCTGGAGATACTCGGACAGCGAGTATTCCTCTTCGCGGGTACGCTCATAGCGGGCTGCGTAGTTATCAAAAATGGTCATGTGAATGTCCTCTAATGTACTAACACTGATCACTGTCCGGCAACCGATGAAAGACGGTTGCCCAAGCCCGGCCGGATGAGACTTCGCAGCATGGGGAATGCTGCCCGCCAGGGTCGCCATCGAAGTTTGGCAGTCAGGAGGCCTGACACGAAACGAAGGGCGATATTCTTGTCGTCCGGTTTTTTTGGGGGCCGCGGAAAACGCTGCATGCAACAATTTCCATGACGTGAACCGGTTGGTGAGCGCCCGCTGAGAGCGTCTTATTACGCTTATGAAATTTATTATGTGCCTATTAGTTCCCGAAGTCAAAACCGTGTCACATTCTTGTGTGATCTGATTCCAAGTCCTTGAAACGAATAAGGAAATAAGGTTTTTGAAGAGTCCGCTGCGATGGGGTTGCAGGCCTCTGGATATTGTTCGGATGGGGCTGGCAGGTGGAACTTTCGACGCCACGAGAACCCATCAGATTGATCAAATGGTAAATGGATAGTGCACCATCTTGCTAAGCAGTGGCGCACGCATATCGCCTCGCGATTTACAAAAATTCCAGAGTGAAATGAGCCTTGTCCGCGCATGCGCTACACTCTCTTCCAATGCCCGAAACGGCCCGATCCACCGCGGAGATCCCATGTTGAACGAACCCTTGCGCCGCATGTTGCAGGCGATGCCTAAAGCAGAATTGCACATCCATATTGAGGGCTCGCTCGAGCCCGAACTGATATTTGAGTTCGCGCAAAGGAACGGCGTTTCACTCCCCTATGCCTCGGTCGAAGCGTTGCGTCAGGCGTACGCTTTCACTGATCTGCAATCCTTCCTCGATATTTATTATGCCGGTGCAAGCGTTTTGCTGACCGAGCAGGACTTTTACGACATGACCGCGGCCTACCTGGCGCGTGCCGGCGCCGACAACGTGCGCCATACCGAAATCTTCTTCGATCCGCAGACCCACACCGCGCGCGGCGTGCCGTTCGAGATCGTCGTCAACGGCATCTGGCGCGCCTGCGAGGACAGCCCGTTGAGCGCCGGCCTGATCATGTGCTTCCTGCGCCACCTGTCCGAGGACGACGCCCTGGCCACGCTGGAACAGGCGCTGCCGTACCGCGAGAAGATCATCGGCGTCGGCCTCGATTCGTCCGAGCTTGGCCACCCGCCCGAGAAATTCGCGCGCGTGTTCGAGCGCGCACGGGCGCTCGGCCTGCACCTGGTCGCGCACGCGGGCGAGGAGGGGCCGCCGAGCTACATCGAAAGCGCGCTCGACGTGCTGCACGTGGAGCGTATCGACCATGGCGTGCGCTGCCTCGACGACCCGGCCCTGGTGCAGCGCCTGGCGCGCGAACGCATGGCGCTGACCGTGTGCCCGCTGTCCAACATCAAGCTGCGCGTGTTCGACGTGATGGGCAGCCATAGCCTGCGCACGCTGCTCGACGCCGGCCTGGCGGCCACCGTCAACTCCGACGATCCGGCCTATTTCGGCGGCTACGTCAACGACAACTACCTGGCCGCGTTCGAGGCGCTGCCGCTGGACGCCTCGCACGCGCGCCAGCTGGCCGTCAACAGCTTCGAAGCCGCGTTCCTGCCAGCGGCACAGAAACGCGCCTTCCTCGACGAAGTCGAGCGCTTCTTCGCGGCCGGCTAAAGCAAGGTACACAGGTAAAAAGTAAAAAGGTACAAAGGGATATCGCCATGCGGCTGCCGTTACTGACCCAAACCCTGCGCATGACCGCGCGCGACTGGCGCGCCGGCGAGCTGCGCTTCCTGCTGGTGGCGCTGATCGTCGCCGTGTCCGCGCTCACCGCGGTCGGCTTTTTCGTGGACCGCATGCGCAGCGGCCTGAATCGCGACGCCCACCAGCTGCTCGGCGCCGACCTGCTGGTGAACGCCGACCAGCCGCTGCCGCCGGCGTGGCGCGCGGAGGCGCAGCGGCGCGGACTGTTGCTGGCCGATACCGTCACTTTCCCCAGCATGGCGCAGGCCGGGCAGGGCCAGGACTCGCAGGCGGTGCTGGCCTCGGTCAAGGCGGTGTCCGCAGGCTACCCGCTGCGCGGCCAGTTGCGTACCACCACCAGTCCGGACGATGCCAGCGAAGCGCTGGGCGACGCCGCCGAGGGCATTCCGGCAACGGGCACGGTGTGGGTCGACGTCAACCTGCTGCCGCCGCTGCGCATCAAGGTGGGCAGTACCATCCAGCTGGGCGACAAGAATTTCAAGGTGGCGCGCCTGATCGCGACCGAACCGGACCGCGGCGCCTCGTTCTCGAACTTCGCCCCGCGCGTGATGCTGCCGCTGGAAGACTTGAAGCGTACCGGCCTGGTCGACAATTACGCGCGCGTGACCTACCGCATGCAGGTGGCATCGGCCTCGCCCAACGACATGGCGTCGATCGCCGGCTACGAGCGCTGGCTGCGCGCGCGCATCGAGGCCGATAAGGTGAAAGGCGTGCGCATCGAGACCCTGGAAAACGGCCGTCCCGAGATGCGCAGCACCCTCGACCGCGCCGAGCGCTTCCTGGCGCTGGTCAGCCTGCTGTCGGCGATGCTGGCGGCGGTGGCCGTGGCGATGGCGGCGCGCCGCTTCATGCAGCGCCACCTCGACGCCTGCGCCATGCTGCGCTGCCTCGGCATGACCCAGAACCAGGTCGGCCTGATGTTCCTGCTCGAATTCGCGCTGGTCGGCCTGGCCGGCAGCGTGCTCGGCGTACTGGCCGGCTTCGGCGCCCACTTCGTGCTGCTCAAGATGATCGGCAACCTGATCCCGGCCGAGCTGCCGCCGGTGTCGAGCTTGCCGGCGCTGCAGGGCATCGCCACCGGCATGCTGCTGCTGGTCGGCTTCGCGCTGCCGCCGGTCCTCCAGCTGCGCAACGTGCCGCACAACCGCGTGATCCGGCGCGAGCAGGCGGCGCCGCAGCCGATGGCGCTGGTCACCTACGGCCTGGGCATCGCCGTGTTCTTCGGGCTGCTGCTGTGGCAGGCCGGCGACGTGCGCCTGGCGATGCTGACCGCCGGCGGCTTCCTCGGCGGCCTGGCCGTGTTCGCGCTGGTCGGCTGGCTGTGCCTGCAGGCGCTGCGGCGGCTGCGCGGCGCCGCCCGCCACCAGGGCTGGCGCTTCGCCATCACTTCGCTGCAGCGGCGCCCCGGCGCCACCATCGTGCAGATCGTGTCGCTGTCGCTCGGCCTGATGGCGCTGCTGGTGCTGACCGTGGTGCGCGGCGACCTGATGCAGGCCTGGCGCCTGTCGACGCCGCCCGACGCGCCGAACCGCTTCATCATCAACATCCAGCCCGACCAGAAGGATGCGGTCGCGCGCCAGATCCGCGGCGCCGGCGTCACCGAGTTGCCGCTGTACCCGATGATCCGCGGCCGCCTGACGGCGGTGAACGGCAAGGAGGTCACGGCCACCACGTACACCGATCCGCGCGCGAAAAGCCTGTCGGACCGCGAATTCAACCTGTCCAGCGTGCCGGACCTGCCGGCCGGGAACGAGGTGGTGGCGGGGCGCTGGTACCAGGACAAGCCGGGCATGGCCGAAGCCTCGGTCGAGCAGGGCATCGCCAACACGCTGCGGCTGAAGCTGGGCGACACCCTGCGCTTCGACATGGGGGGCTTGGCAGTCGATGCCAAAGTGACCAGCCTGCGCAAGCTGGAGTGGGGTTCGATGCGCGCCAACTTCTTCGTGATCATCAACCCGGCCGCGATGCGCGACGCGCCGACCACCTACATGACCGCGTTCCGCCTGCCGGCCAAGGGCATCGGCCTGGCCAACACGCTGACGCGCCAGTTTCCGAACCTGACCGTGGTCGACGTCAGCGGCATCATCCGCCAGCTGCAGGAAGTGCTCGACCAGGTCGTCACCGCGGTCGAGTTCCTGTTCCTATTCACGCTGGCTTCGGGCGTGCTGGTGCTGTACGCGGCGCTGATGGGTTCCCAGGCCGAGCGCACGCGCGAAGCCGGCCTGCTGCGCGCGCTGGGGGCCACCCGCGGCCAGCTGGCGCAGGCCCAGCGCATCGAGTTCGCGCTGGTCGGCGGCTTGTCCGGACTCCTGGCGGCATCGGGCGCCGCCGCGCTGGGGTGGGCGCTGGCCGAGTACCAGTTCAAGTTTCCGTGGCACTTCGATCCGACCGTGTGGGTGGCCGGGCTGGTGGTGGGCGCCGCGTGCGCGTTGATCGGCGGCTGGCTGGGGCTGCGCAATGTGTTGCGCCAGCCGCCATTGCAGACGCTGCGCGAGGCGACGTAAGGGCATGCCATTCACGGCATCCATCCGCTGCGCTATCATGGATGGATGCCTGATACCGACAACACCCAAGAACCTACGCTGTACGAGATCATCGGCGGCGAAAGCCGCCTGCGCGAACTGGTCGACCGCTTTTACGACATCATGCAGCTGGAGACCGATTTCGCCGGCATCCACGCGATGCACCCGGTCCCCAACGACAGCTCGCGCGAGAAGCTGTTCATGTTCCTGTCCGGCTGGATGGGTGGCCCCAATCTGTTCATCGAAAAATACGGCCACCCGATGCTGCGCGCGCGCCACCTGCCGTTCGCGATCGGCACCAGCGAGCGTGACCAGTGGCTGCGCGCGATGGCGATGGCGCTGGAAGACCTCGGCTACGACTACGACCTGCGCCTGCGTTTGATGACCGCCTTCTTCCAGACCGCGGACTGGATGCGTAATCGGCCGCACTAAGAAGCCGCACTAGGAAGCCGCACCGAGAACACCATGTCCACCATCGAATTCATCGTCCTCGCGATCGGCCTGGCGGCCGTGATCGCGCTGCAGTTCGCCCTGCTGGCGCGCAGCCGTGCCGGCGCCGGGAACGACGGCTCGGCCCAGGCCTTCGAGCGCCTCGAGCGCGAACTGCGCCACGAACTGCAGGCCAGTGCCCAGGCCACGCGCCAGGAACTCGTCGCCCACCTGGCGCAGAACCAGGGCGCCACCGCCCAGCAGCTGGACGCCATGCGCCAGCAGATCCAGATGCACGCGGCCGGCGGCCGCGAAGAGCAGGCGCGCACCCTGAAGCGCTTCGCCGATACCCTGAACGGTGCGCTCGCCAACTTGACCGAATCGAATGCCCAGCGCATGCTCGAAGTGCGCGCCACGCTGGAATCGAAGATCCGCGACCTGCAGAACGACAACGGCAAGCGCCTGGAAGAGATGCGCCAGACCGTCGACGAAAAGCTGCACGCGACGCTCGAGACCCGCCTGACCGAATCGTTCCGCCAGGTGTCCGACCGCCTGGAGCGCGTGCACCAGGGCCTGGGCGAGATGCAGCAGCTGGCGGTCGGCGTCGGCGACCTGAAACGCGTGCTCACCAACGTCAAGACGCGCGGCACCTGGGGCGAAGTGCAACTCGAGATGCTGCTCGAGCAGGTGCTGACCGTGGACCAGTACGCCAAGAACGTCGAGACCGTGCGCGGCACCAATGCGCGCGTCGAATTCGCGATCAAGCTGCCGGGCACCGTCGACGGCGGCCCGCCATTGTGGCTGCCGATCGACGCCAAGTTCCCGAAAGAGCAGTACGAGCGCCTGGTGGATGCGGCCGACAGCGCCGATGCGGATGGCGTCGCGCGCTTCGGCGCCGAGCTGGAACGCGCGGTGCGCAATGAAGCGAAAACCATCTGCGACAAATACGTGTCGCCGCCGCAGACCACCGATTTCGCGATCCTGTTCCTGCCGACCGAAGGCCTGTATGCGGAGGTGATGCGCCGCCCCGGCCTGGCGGACGATTTGCAGCGCACGCTGCGGGTGACGATCGCCGGCCCGTCCACCCTGACCGCGCTGCTCAACA
>JAKOOD010000443.1 GCA_022701635.1 Burkholderiaceae bacterium
TTACACGGACGGCAGCCCGACCCGGTACCCCACCTCGGCCAGCACGGCGCCCGCCTGGGCCTACCAGAACGTTGCGGTCAACAGCACGTTCGGCGAATGGACCCACCGCTTCGCCAATGGCTGGACCAGCAAGGCGACCGTCACCTACAACCGGGCCCCGACCGTGTCGCGGCTGTTCTTCGTGTCGGGCAACCAGGACCGCACCACCGGCCTGGGCCTGACCAGCTACCCGACCTATTACGACTACACCTTCAAGCAGACGCTGGCCGACGTGTCGGTGGCCGGCAACTTCGACCTCGCCGGCCGGCGCCACGATCTCAGCGTCGGCGCGGCGTGGTCGCAATCGAAGATCCACGAAAACCAGGCGACCGCGGCGGGTGTCGGCACCGATTTGCCGGGCAATACGGCGGTCGACGGCAGCTACCCGTTGCCGGCCTACGGCCCCACGAGACATGCCGGCGGCTACACTGACAAGCGCAAGAATGCCTATGCGGCGGTGCGCTGGAACCTGGCCGACGACTGGAAACTGCTGACCGGGGCCAACGTCGTCGGCGTCGACACCGCCGGCAACAGCTTCGGCGTCGACAGCCGCCGCTCGGCCACCAAAACCACGCCCTATGCCGGCCTGGTCTACGACATCCACCGCGACGTGTCGGCCTATGCCAGCTATACGTCCATCTTCAATCCGCAGAGCGAAATCGACGCCGGCCGCCAGACCCTGGCGCCGATCGAGGGCAAGACCTACGAGCTCGGCCTGAAGAGCGAACTGTTCGGCGGCAAGGCCAACCTGTCCGGTGCCGTCTTCAAGACCAGGCAAAGCCATACCGCCCAGCTGGAGGGCTACCTGGACGGCATCGACGCGTACTACGCGGGCGTCGATGCGCAGTCGAAGGGTGTGGAAGTAGAGTTGACGGGGCAGCTGGCCCGCAACTGGCAGGCCAGCATCGGCTGGACGGCGATGTCGATGGCGGGCCAGGACGGCCAGGACGTGCGCACCTACGTGCCGCGCCGTACCTTGCGCAGCGCGACCACCTACCGCTTCGACACGCTGCCGGCGCTGAAGGTGGGTGCCAGCGTCAACTGGCAGTCGAGGATCCACCTCGACGACGCGGCGGCGGTGATCCGGCAGGGCGCGTATGCGACCGTCGGGCTGATGGCGCAGTACGAGATCAATCCGCACCTGAAGCTGACGGCGAACCTGAACAACGTCACCGACAAGCGGCATCTGGCGAGCCTGTACTGGAGCCAGAGTTTTTATGCGCCGCCCCGGAATGGGTCGGTGAGTTTGAATTGGTCTTACTGAAGTGAGCGATTGCGGTTCATGGCAAGGCGACGCCCAGCGCCGCCAACCTCGCGCGCGCATGCGCCTGCCCCGGCTCCAGTACCAGCGCATGCCGGTAATGCCCGATCGCCTCCTCGCGCCGGCCGGCGGCCTCGCAGGCCTGGCCGATGCCGTCGTACAGGAAATCGAAGCGCTCCGGATACAGGTGCAGGCCGAGGCCGAACACCCGCACCGCGTCCGCCGCGCGATCGGCGCGCAGCAGCTTGAAGCCCCAGTCGCGGATCTGCAGCGCGTCGAGCGAGAGCTCGGGGTTTTGCGCGTGCAACTGGTCGTACAGGTCGTCGATGCGCGCGAAGCCTTGCTTGCCGAGCTGGTCGAGCAGGGTGTCCATGGTCGGCGCCGGGCCGGCCGCGCGGCGCAGTGCGAAGGACAGCATGCCGGGCGGCGTGCGGCCGCTGGCCAGGTCGGCGGCCAGCGCGCCTTGTGCCGCGCTGTCGTCCTTCAGCCGGGCGTCCAGGAAGCGCCCGATAACGAGGGCGGTGGCAGCGTAGGCTTGCGCGGCCTGGGCGCGCGTGCGTCCTTTCAGGCCCGCATCCGGGGCCATGCGCAGCGACCACGACGAAAAATCGACGTGGCTGGCCGAATCCATGGTCGCCAGGTAGACGTCGGCGTAGCGCAGGCGCGCCAGCAGGCCGGCACCGGCGCCGAGGTCGTCCTGTTCGCCCGCTTCCGCGCTTTGCAGGCGGCTGATGTACAGCAACGGGATGCCGAGACGTTCCGGCGTCACGTAGCGCGCGGCGCGCGGGCCGCCGTTCAGGTAGTCGAAGGTGGCGCGCAGGGCGCCGTCCAGGCTGACCAGCGCGCGGATGCGGTCGTCGCGCGCGGCCGCCAGCACGCTCGCCAGTGCGCCCCAGCCATGGCCGATGACGGCGACGCGTCGCGTATCGGCCTGCGCCAGGGTACCGGCGTAGCCCGCTAAAAAGCTGATGTCGGCCGCCTGCGCCTCGGCGCCTTCGAGGTCGGCCGTCATCTTGTGCGAGCGCGGACCCAGCGAGGCACTGGCGAGCACGATATAGCCCTGGCTGGCCAGGTACTCGCACAGGTCGGCGTTGTCGATGCCGTAGGCGCCGTTGCCGGGCGCGTAGATCACGACCGGGTAGCTGCCGGGCCGTTCGGGCGCGTCGCGCAGGGCGCGCACCGGCTGGCGCAGGTCGCGCCCGATGCGCGCGCCGTCGCCGTCGCTGGCGCGGGTGCGCGCATCGACCAGCAGTTCGGTGGCGCGGCGCACCTGGGCCGGCGTGCGCTGGAAGTCCTCTTCGCTGGCGATGGTCGTGACGTAGTCGCGGTAGCGCATCGGCGCGCCTTTGCTCGTCCCGGCACCCGCCGCCGGATACCAGATCAGGGTCTGCAGCGGGCGCGCGCGTTCGCTGTCCGCATTCTGCGCGGTGACCGGATCGCGGGCGTGCTCGTAGACGCGGGCACGGTCGAACTGCTGCCTGACGTGGAAGCCGACCGGGTAGGCGCCGGGCGGGACGTCGAGCGGAAAATCGGCGGCCGTGGCGCAGGCGGCGGCAAGGAAGAGCAAGAAGGCGAGGCAGGGTCGGTGCATGGCGTGATGTCGATATGGCAGCATGTCGGTTCAACTAGCATTGTAGAAGTGTAAATTCTCCGAAGCAAACAGAGCGCGCCGCTGGCGATTGTCCGCTCACCGCCCACGATCCGTTAAAATGGCGGCATTCTTTTACTCCTACCCGCATCATGACCCAGGACGAACTCAAGCAGGCAGTCGCCCGCACCGCCATCGATTACGTTGTCGACGGCGAAATCATCGGCGTCGGCACCGGCTCGACCGCCAACTTCTTCATCGACGAACTCGGCAAGATCAAGGACCGCATCAAGGGCGCCGTCGCCTCGTCGGAAGCCACCGCGGCGCGCCTGCGCGGCCACGGCATCGCCGTCCACGACCTGAACGACGTCGACTCGATTTCGGTCTACGTCGACGG
>JAKOOD010000444.1 GCA_022701635.1 Burkholderiaceae bacterium
TGATCCAGTACCCGCTGTGGCTGGGGAAAGGGGGCTGGCTTGCCGTCACCGATCTCGAAAACCAGCTGGCCGCCAGCCATGTCCGCACCGAGCAGCTGAAGGCGCGCAACGCCAAGCTCGACTCCGAGGTGCGCGACCTGCGCGAAGGTTTGGGCGCGGTCGAGGAACGCGCGCGCTACGATCTCGGCATGATCAAGCAGAACGAGATTTTCGTGCAGGTACTGCGCAAGGACGAAAAGCCTGCGGTCATGATGACCGTGCCGCCCCCCAAGCCCGAACCCAAGCCCGGCACCAAGCCCGGCACCAAGACCGCCAAGGGCATGAACCGACCGCTGCCACCTCCGGAAGACTGATCATGGCCGACCCAACGCCTCCGAACGACCCGGCGCTCGACACGCTCGACGCCATCGCCGCCTACCTTGCCAGCGCCTTCGAATCCGGCGACCCTGACCTGCTGACCCGCGCACTGTCCAGCGTCGCGCAAGCCGACGGCCTGGCCGAACTGGCCGCCGCCACCGGCCTGCCGCGCGCCCAGCTGGCCGAGGCGCTCAGCGCCGGCGAGATGAGCCTGGACACCACGCTGACCCTGATGAAGGTCATCGACCTGCATCGGCCCGGGGAAGGACCGGAGTCGACCAGGTTCCAATGAAAAAACGCGGGCATGCCCGCGTTTTTTATTTGCCTTCACAAACCCAGCAAGAGCGGGTTGCGCCGCCGTCGCCGGTCACGCGATTTCCAGTCGCTGCGCGGATCGCTTTCCACCGCATCTCCATTTCCCACCGTCTTGTTGGAAAACTTCATCAACCAATGTTGTACGGGTGGCCTGGTCCAGAGCGCACGTTCGTTATATTCTGTCCAACTGTCGTGAATGTCGGCCTTCCCGTATCTCTTTGCGAAAGTTTCCCATGAAATCATTCAAGCGTTGGATCGGCATGCTTGCCCTGAGCCTGTGTATCGCACCGGCAGCCCATGCGGGCAAGCCGTACAAATATTACGCCGTCGGCGACACCAGCGATGCCGTCGTGGCGCGTCCCGCGCAACAGTCCTTCGTGCTGATGGGCGGCGGGCCGGACGTCGACGATGCGTTCAAATGGATGATCCGTAAAGGCGGAGGCGGGAACTTCGTCGTGATCCGTGCCACCGGGACCGACGCCTATAACCCGTACATTTTCGCAATGGGCGGTGTGCGCTCGGTCGAGACGATCGTCGTGCCGAGCCGCGATGCGGCCAGCGATCCGTTCGTCCTGCAACGCCTGCGCGGCGCCGAGGCCGTGTTCATCGCGGGTGGCGACCAGGGCGATTACCTGCAGTACTGGAAAGGTACGCCGCTGTCCGCGGCGCTGCAGGAACTGGCCAACCGGAATGTCCCGATCGGTGGCACCAGCGCCGGCCTCGCCGTGCTGGGCCAGTTCATCTATTCGGGCCTGAACCAGTCGGTCACGTCGAGCGAGGCGCTTGCCAACCCGTACAACAAGAATGTCACGCTGGACCGCGATTTCCTGTCCCTGCCGCCGCTGCTGGGAGCGATCACCGATTCCCACCTCGACGCCCGCGACCGCCTGGGCCGCCTGGTCACCTTCATGGCGCGCGTCGTCAACGATGGCTGGTCCAGCACGGCGCGCGGTATCGGCGTCGATGTCGAGACGGCGTTACTGGTCGAGAACGGCCAGGCAAGCCGGGTCGGGGTCGGTGCGGTGTATTTCCTGAAAACCGTCGGCCTGCCGCAAGTGTGTGCCCCGCAGACACCCTTGACGTACCAGAACGTCGGCGTGCAGCGCCTGTCGGGCACGGGCACCTTCGATCTCGACAACTGGTCCGGATATGGCGCCACGACCAACTATTCCCTGTCGGCGGTCAAGGGCACGCTCAGTTCCAGCCAGCCGGGTGGTGCGATTTATTGAATGCGCGGACCTGCGCGGCATTGGTCCGCGCAGGAACATGCCGGCCGGGCACGCCAGGCCCTGCTCAGTCGATCAGCGTCTTCACCAATACCCGGCCATCGGGCAGCGCGCCTTGCTGGCGCACCATCAATTGCGAGCCCTTGGCGAACCAGAACGTCGACACCGAACCCGGCTGGTTGTAGTCGGTGCGCACCACCCAGCAATCCACCGGGCCGGCGGGCCCGGCGATGGTCTCGGATCCGGTCACCTTGAAGCTGTAGCGCTGCGGCGCCGCCTTGCCGCCGGGGTGATAGAAATTGATGCGCGCATCGTAGCCCTCGGCCAGTGCCAGCGTCTGCAACAGTTCGATGTCGGTCTCGAAGTTGAAGGTCGGTTCGTTCGAGGCCATCGACAAGTCTTTCTGGGTGTTCTCCAGCAGGTCGGGCATGCCGCTGATGCGGTCCGGGGCGAACACGAAGCCTTCGACGGTGCGCTTGCCGTCCTTCTCGCTGATGCGTTCGTGGGTGAGCGGGCGGAAGGTGAGGGCGTCGAACCAGGAATCGAAGCGGCGCACCGAAGGGCCCGGCACGACGCCATCCCAGCGCTGGACGATGTGCAGCTGGCGCTTGCCGCCGCGTTCGTCGAAGCGCACTTCGCGCGTCCAGATGTCGATCGGGCTGCTGGCGCCGTCCGCCGTCCTGATGTAGCGCAGGTAGTGATGGGTGCCCGGCTTGAGCAACGCGAAGCGGGGCAGTGGGGTGCCAACGTCGACGTTCACGACGGCCGCATGGGAAGACAGGGACAGGCCGGCAAGCAGGGCCGGCAACAACGCACGACGCAGGGTGGACATGGCGATCTCCGTAGGTGGGATAACGCCGAGTATGCGGTTGCGCTGTTTATCAGGCAACAAAAAATCGATATGCACGTCATGTCCTGCCCGGCAGGGCAGTCCACGACGTGCATGGTTTGTCTATACGAGAATCAGGTCTGGGTGCCGTCGGCCTGGTTGCCCAGGAAGGAACGCAGCATCCAGGCATTCTTTTCGTGGATTTCCATGCGATCGCTCAGCATGCCGGCGCTCGGCTGGTCATTCGCGTCGTCGGCGATGCGGAAGGCGTTACGGGCGGTACGGATCACGGTTTCCTGGCCCTCCACCAGCTGGCGCAGCATTTCCTTCCAGTCCGGTACGGTCGGCTCTTCCTTGATCGAGGACAGTTCGGCATAGCGGGCGTAGGTGCCCGGTGCGAAGTGGCCCAGCGCGCGGATGCGCTCGGCGATGTCGTCCAGGGCGTTCCACAGCTCGGTGTACTGTTCTTCGAAGATCGAGTGCAGCGGCTGGAACATCGGGCCGGTCACGTTCCAGTGGAAATTGTGGGTCTTGAGGTACAGCAGGTAGCTGTCAGCCAGGGTCTGCGACAGGGATTCGGCGATGCGTGCGCGGTCTTCAGTCGAGATACCGATATCGATGCTCATACGTTTCTCCAATTCATGATAGCTGTTGGCAATGCGGTTGTGCCGCTTGATAGATGTCAGCTTAGCATTGTTGGCAAAACTCTGTAGCGCAGTATTTTTATCGGATGGATAGAATGAATTGATGGCGTCAACGTGGGGTGGGCACCACGTGCCCACCCCACGTCAGCGTCTTGCCGGCTTCCGCGTGGGCACGGGGTGTCCACCCAACGTATAGCGATTTAGTGCTTGATGTCGGAAACCGGTGCCACGGCATCGGCCGTGCTGTCGGTCGCAAACAGTTGCGCGCAATCGACCGCGTCGAAGCCATAGTGCTTGCCGCAGAAGTCACAGTTGATGCCGAGCTGGCCCAGGTCGGCCAGTGCCGATTCAACTTCCTCGCGGCCCAGCATCTTGAGCATGTCGCCGACTTTTTCGCGCGAGCAGGTGCAGCGGAATTCCGGGTGCGCCGGGTCGAACACGCGGATCGTCTCTTCCCAGAACAGGCGCCGGATCAGGGTCGGCACGTCGGTCGTGAGCAATTCCTCGCGCTTCAGGGTGCCGCCCAGTGCAAGCGCGCGGTTCCAGGTCTCGATATCTTCTTCCTCGGTGGCCTGTTCGACCTGGCCCTCGACCGCGCTGTTGCGCGGCAGCTTCTGCAGCAGCAGGCCACGGGCAACGCCGTCATCGGCCGCCAGCCACAGCTTGGTGTCCATCTGTTCCGAGCGCAGCATGTAGTTTTCGATGACGGTCGCGACGTTGTCGCCGATCAGCGGCACCACGCCCTGGTAGGGCTGCTGGCCCGGGACCTTGTCCTTCGGGTCGAGCGTGATCACGAAACGGCCCTTGCCGCCCTGGTTCAGCAGGTCTTCCAGCGAGGCGTCGTCCGCCACCACGGCACCGTCCGCCACCTTGGCGGTGGCGCGCAGGTGCAGGTCGGCGTCGCATTCGACCACCAGCAGCTGCACGGGGCCGTCGCCGAAGATCTGCATCACGATCGCGCCGTTGAACTTGAGGTTGGCCGACAGCAGTGCAGCCGCGGCGACCATTTCGCCCAGTAAGCCTTTCACTGCGGTCGGGTAGTCGTGGCGCGCCTGGATCTCGCGCCAGGCATTGGAAATCTCGACCAGCTCGCCGCGTACGGCCGCGTTGTCGAAGATGAATTTTTGCAGGATGTCCTTGCTGGTTTCAGTCGTCATTCTTTATCCGATTTTCTTGAGCTCCGCCTTGAAGCGGCGGCCGCGCTCGACATAGCCGTCGGCGTTGCCTTGCAGGCGGAGCAGGTCGTCTTCCGTGAGCGTGCGCACTACCTTGGCCGGGCTGCCCAGGATCAGCGAGTGATCCGGGAATGCCTTGCCTTCGGTCACCAGGGCGCCGGCGCCGACCAGGCAACCCTTGCCGATCCTGGCGCCGTTGAGCAGCACGGCCTGGATCCCGATCAGCGAGCCGTCGCCGACCGTACAGCCGTGCAGCATGGCCTGGTGGCCGATACTGACGTTCTTGCCGATCACCATCGGGAAGCCCAGGTCGGTGTGCATCACCGTGCCTTCCTGAACATTGCTGTTTTCGCCGATCGTGATGCGTTCGTTGTCGCCGCGGATCGTCACCCCGAACCAGACCGAGGCATTCGCCTCGACGGTCACCTGGCCGATCAGGGTGGCGGAATCGGCCACGTAGGCCGACGCATCGACTTCGGGCGCATGCTCGCCCAACTGGTAAATCGCCATGGATGTGCTCGCGGAAGGGGTTGAACAAGGCGTTATTTTACGCCCTACCGCCCGCCATCGTCCGGCAAGCGGCGTAGATGGGGCCGTGGGGAGCGATTGCAAGCACCCGAATCCGGTTTTCGACGTTTCTTTTACGTATAATAAAACGGTCGTTCTATTTATGCCGAGATCCCATGACACCGTCCCGTTCCGAATTCCTCACCATCCGCGGCCTGCGCACCCACGTCCGTCACTGGGGCCGCGAGGGGGCGCCCAAGCTGTTCATGGCCCATGGCTGGATGGACATGTCCGCTTCTTTCCAGTTCGTGGTCGACGCCCTGCAGGGCGACTGGCACGTGATCGCCCACGACTGGCGCGGCTTCGGCCTGACCGCGCGTTCCGGCAACGATACTTACTGGTTCCCGGATTATTTTGCCGACCTCGAAGCCATCCTTGACCATTATTCGCCGGGCCAGCCGGTCGATCTGCTGGGCCACAGCATGGGCGGCAACATCGTCAGCGTGTATGCCGGCGTGCGTCCGGGGCGCATTGCGCACCTGGTCAACCTCGAAGGTTTCGGCCTGCCGGCCACGACACCGGAGCAGGCGCCGGGCCGCTACGCCAAGTGGCTCGACGAACTGAAGGTGCCGCCGTCGATGCGCGGCTATGCCAACGTGGCAGAGGTGGCGGCGCGCCTGCAGAAGACCAACCCGCGCCTGTCGAACGCGCGCGCCGCCTTCCTGGCGCCGCACTGGGCGGCGCAAAACGGGGCAGGGGAGTGGGAAATCCTGGGCGACCCGGCGCACAAGATGCCGGGGCCGCTGCTGTACCAGGCCGAGGAAGTGCTGGCCTGCTGGCGCCGTATCACGGCGCCGGTGCTGTGGATCGAGGCCGAGCACACCGACATGTGGCGCTGGATGGGTCCGAAGGAAGAGGCGCGCCATGAAGTCGACCGGCGCCTGGCCCAGATAAGGCATGTGACGCCGCGCATGATGCCGGACGCGGGGCATATGTTGCATCATGATCAACCGGAACTGCTGGCGCGGATGATCGAGGAATTCCTCCAATAAATCCCTCGCCGCGGCGCAACGCACGCTCTGCCCGGTGAAGCCGATCCGCGTACAATGAACGCTTCGCGCTGACATTATTTCCGGATTCCGCACCATGCTGAAAGTCGATCTCCACTGCCATTCCAACGTCTCCGACGGCGTGCTCGCCCCCGCCGCGGTGGCGGCCTATGCCCGCAAGGGCGGTGTCGACGCGTGGGCGCTGACCGACCACGACGAGGTCAAGGGCATCAAGGCCGCGCGCCAGGCGGCGGCCGGGCTCGGCATGCGTTTCGTGCCCGGCGTCGAGATCTCGGTCACCTGGGCCAATGAAACCGTGCACGTGGTCGGCCTGCAGATCGACGAGGATGCGTCGGCACTGGTGCAGGGCCTGGCCGCCACCCGCGCCGGCCGCGATGCGCGCGGACGCGAGATCGCCAACCAGCTGGCGCGCGCCGGCATCCCGGGCGCCTACGAAGGCGCGCTGAAATATGTCGCCAACCCGGATCTGCTGTCGCGCACCCATTTCGCGCGCTACCTGGTCGAGATCGGCGCCTGCGGCAGCACGCCCGACGTGTTCCGCAAATACCTGAGCGAAGGCAAGCCGGGCTACGTGCCGCACCGCTGGGCCACGCTGGCCGACGCGGTCGGCTGGATCCGCGCTGCCGGCGGCATTCCGGTGATTGCCCACCCTGGCCGCTACCGCTTCGACCGCACCGCCGAAGGGGCGCTGTTCGACGAGTTCAAGCAGCTGGGCGGCAATACCATCGAGGTGGTGACCGGCAGCCATACGCCGGACCAGTACGCGGTCTATGCCGAGGTGGCCAAGCGTTATGGTTTCCTGGCCTCGCGCGGCACCGATTTCCATGCGCCGGGCGAGGCGCGGGTCGAGTTCGACAAGCTGGCGCCCTTGCCGGCGGGCCTGACGCCGGTCTGGCACGACTGGTTCTAGGCGCTTACTCCACCTGCGCCGTCCAGTGCAGGCTGAAGTGGCGGTCCTGCCGGCATACGGGGCCGGGACTGAGCGGCGGACACCAGGTCGCCATCGGCACCGGCGCCTGGAGATCGTAGGTAAAGCCCGCGCCGATGTTATTTCCCAGCGGGAAGTTTGGAAAAGCGGTGATGGTCGCGACGTAGGTCCCATCCGCGAGCCCGAACAACTCGATCCCGGCGTCGAGCTGGCTCTGGTAGAAGTTGAAGGTCGGGCTATCGTCATTCATGGCAAGCTTGACCCCGTTACGCCATAGCGTCAGCACCGGATCGAAGCCGGCGCCACCCGAGTTACTGTCGGTCCAGATGCGCAAATGGCCGTAGCCCCTGTAGATCTGGATCGTGTGGTACTCGACCTGGTTATGCCACACCATATGTCCGCTATGCGATTGTTCGTGCAGCGCCTGGGCCGTGGCCGCGCCCTGCAGTAATTGCCATGCGAACAGGAACAAGACAGTTTTCATGTCGGTTCTCCGGTAGCGGGCTCAATCGACGGTCCAGTGCAGGCTGACGTGGTGGCGCGTGTAGCACCCGGGCCCAGGGTGGCCGGGTTGGCACCAGGTCTCGATCGTGATTGGCCGCTGGTTGTCGTAAGCGAAGCCGTTGTCAAGGTAGCCGTCGACCGGGAAGTTGGGGTAGGCGGTAATCGTCACCACATAGCTGCCCCAGGCCAGTGCCGGCAAGGCGAGTCCGGCGTCGCGCAGCGTCTGGAAGGGGCTGAACGTCGGGTTGTCGTCGTTCACGGCCACCAGGACACCGTTGTGCCACACGGCGATGATCGGATCGAGATTGGCGCTGCCGGCATAGCTGTCGGTCCACACCCGCAGGTTGCCCGTCCC
>JAKOOD010000277.1 GCA_022701635.1 Burkholderiaceae bacterium
CCCAGGAGAGGGTCGGGTAATTGAAGATGCTCGAATACTTGGCCTTGCCGGCGTGCAGGGCGTCGAGCAGTTCGTCGCGCGAGACGCCCAGCGTTTCGGCGGCGCTATATAAATAGAGGCCATGGCCGGCTTCGTCCTGGATCTTGGCCAGCAGGATCGCCTTGCGCTTGAGCGTGGGCGCGCGCGTGACCCAGTTCCCCTCCGGGAGCTGACCGACGATTTCCGAGTGCGCGTGCTGCGAAATCTGGCGCACCAGGGTCTTGCGATAGGCTTCCGGCATCCAGTCCTTCGGCTCGATGCGGATGCCGGCGTCGATGCGGGCCTGAAATGCTTGTTCTTCCGCGCTCATGTCGGCGTCGGTTTGCACTTTCTTGAGGCCGGTTTCCACCATTTGGGCGTACATGCTGTCTCCCCTTGTCTCGTGTCTGAATCCATAATACGATACAAAAAATGCGATGTACACCAGAATTTTGAATCATATTGAGATACGACAAACATGACCCAGCTCACCGGCAACCAGTGGATCGACCACTTCCTCGGCACCGATCCGCCGCGCTCGAAATCGCTGGTCATGACCATCCTGGGCGACGCCATCGCCCCGCACGGCACGCGCCTGTGGCTGGGCAGCCTGATCGAACTGGTGGCGCCGATGGGGGCAACCGAGCGCCTGGTGCGCACCAGCGTGTTCCGCCTGGCGCAGGAAGGCTGGCTGGTCGCGAACCGCGAGGGACGGCGCAGTTCGTATGCGTTGCAGGAAGCCGCGCGCCCGCGCTTCGAGCGCGCCAACCGCCGCATCTACGCGCCGCCCGGGCTCGACTGGGACGGCAGCTGGACGGTGCTGCTGGCTCCCAACGGCAGCATCACGGCCGAGCTGCGCGCGGCGGTGCGGAAAGAGCTGGAGTGGGAAGGTTTCGCCATGCTGGCGCCGGGGCTGCTGGTGCATCCGGCCTTCGACGCCGACAGCCTGGCCGAGATCCTGACGCGTGTCGATGGCGAGGGCAGGATCTTCGTCTGCAACGCCACGGCACTGCCCGGCGTCGGCGCGCGCCCGCTCGGCGAACTGGTGCGCGAAGGCTGGGATTTGTCGGGCGTCATGGCCAGCTACCGCCGCTTCATCGACGACTTCACGCCGCTGCTGACACTGTTGCAGGCCGGAGAATCCCCTGCACCGCAGGCCGCCTTCGTGATGCGCAGCCTGCTGATCCACGCCTACCGCCGGGTGCAGCTGCACGACCCGATGCTGCCGCTGGACCTGCTGCCGCAACCGTGGCCGGGCTCGGAAGCCTATGCGCTGGCACAGGCGATCTACCGCCAGGTGTGGGCACCCGCGGAAGACCATCTGATGCAGGTGCTGCGACGCGAGGATCCGGGGGTGCCGGACGCGGATACGGCCTTCTATGCGCGCTTCGGCGGATTGCGCTAGCAGTCCACCCCGCCCGCATACTGCGCCGCCGCCATCGGCGTGCGCAGCTGGTCGAGCCCCAGTTCGACGTCGAGTTCCGGCCAGTACAGGCAGGAGTCGCCGATGCACTGCACCAGGCACAGCTGCGCCACCGTGGCGTGCTCGAACCAGGGAAACAGCGCAAACGGCACGTACAGTTCCTCATCGCGGCAGCGCAGCCAGAAACCGCGGCTGTCGATGCTGACGATGGCCGTTTGCCTCAGACAAATCTCCAACATGTCGTCTCCTTCTTATTGACCGAGCATAGGCGCTGCGGCCGAGCAAGAAAGGTAGCAAAAGCATCACGTTCGGACTTTGCGCCGCCGCAGACCAGCCGATACCGCCGGAGAAAGGCGGTATCATGCAGCCCTCACCACCCAACAACAACAGGACAGACCATGTCTATCAAGATCAGCAGCCAGTTCGACGCTGGCGCCATCGAGATCGTGAACGCCACCAGCGCCAGCGCCATCGACCTGAACATCCGCAAGGACTCGCACGCCGACATCACCCAGTGGTTCTACTTCCGCCTGCAGGGCGCGCAAGCAACGCCGTGCACGATCCGCCTGCTCAACGCCGGCCAGTCGGCCTATCCGAAAGGCTGGGAAGACTACAACGCCATGGCCAGCTACGACCGCATCAACTGGTTCCGCGTGCCGACCAGCTTCGACGGCCAGGTGCTGACCATCGAGCACACCCCGGGCATGGACAGCGTCTACTACGCCTATTTCGAGCCGTATTCGTGGGAACGCCACCTGGAGCTGCTCGACCGTGCCCAGCTGTCGGAAAACGTGCGCATGCTCGACCTCGGTTCGACCGTCGACGGCCGCGACCTGAACATGCTGGTCATCGGCGAACCCGACGCCAACAAGAAGAAAGTGTGGGTGATCGCCCGCCAGCACCCGGGCGAGACGATGGCCGAGTGGTTCGTCGAAGGCATGCTCGACGCCCTGCTCGATCCGGCGCATCCGTTCGGACGCCAGCTGCTGAAAGAAAGCGTGTTCTACGTGGTGCCGAACATGAACCCGGACGGCTCGGTACGCGGCAACCTGCGCACCAACGCCGCCGGCGCCAACCTCAACCGCGAATGGTACAACCCGACCATGGAGCGCAGCCCGGAAGTCTTCCTGGTGCGCCAGAAGATGCACGACACCGGCGTCGACGTCTGCCTCGACGTGCACGGCGACGAGGGCTTGCCCTACGTGTTCGTGGCCGGCAGCGACGCCCTGCCCAACTTCACGCCGGAACAGGCCGCGGCCGAAAAGGCCTTCGCCGAGAACTTCATGATCGCCAGCCCGGACTTCCAGACCGACTACGGCTACGAAAAAGTGCCGTTCACCGACGAAGTGCTGACCATGGGTTCGCCCTATATCACGCATGCCTTCGGCTGCCTGTCGCTGACGCTGGAACTGCCGTTCAAGGACAACGCCAACGATCCCGATCCGCAGGTCGGCTGGGATGGCGCGCGCAGTGCGCGCCTGGGCGCCGCCGTGCTGCAACCGGTGCTGCAGGCCCTGCGCGCACTCAAGTAATGCAAGGAACCGGCCCGCACCCTGCCCTGTCAAACGGGGGATCCAACGGGGAGCGGGCATGGCACACACGGGCGGCAGGGTGTATCGGCCGGGCGACAGCCTGGAAGCGGGCGACCTGCCGCCCGCCGGGCTGGCGCTCGGCGACGCCTGGTTCTGGCACGGCGACCAGACCCTCCTGCACACGCTGGCCACGCATCCCGCGGTGGCGCCCGAGCATGCGCTCATCCGCTTGCTCGGCTTCAACGGCGCGCGCCTGAACCAGTACATCGGCGACGGCGCCTATGCCGACGTGCTGCGCACCCGCCTGAAACCGGATTTCCGCTTCAGCGAGTTCTATCTCGGCGGCGCCGCCAACGATGCCCTCGAATACGGCCTGGCCCTGCACGACGACTGCTCGACCGCCCTCGCGCCCGGCGATTGCCTCTCGCCCGAGCGGCTCGACCTGCTGCTGTACCACATCGACGAAGGCTTGAACGGCATCATCCGCACGATCCGCTGGACCTACCGCAAGACCACCTGGCTGCAGCCGATCTTCCTCAACGGTTACGACTATCCGGTCCCGGACGGCCGCAGCTTTACCCATGCGCATGGCGGCTGGGTCACGACGATGATGGACGAGGCCGGGGTCGACCCGGACCTGGGCTACCGCAAGGAAGTCATGCGGCTGCTGATGGATGCGATCAACGAACAGGTGCTGGCGGCATTCCACGCGCCGATCGAGCGCGTGTTCCACGTCGACAGCCGCGGGGTGCTGTCGAGCGACGACGACAGCTACGCCCAGGATTGGGACAACGAGCTGTACCCGAGCAGTGCGGGATTCAGGAAGATCCTCGAACGGGCCTGGTTTCCGCTACTCAGGCCGTTCGGGATCGTCGGGTAAAACCGATTACAGGAAGGTGAAGATCTCTTCCTGCGCCAGGCGCGACTTCGGCAGCTTGGCATTGAAGTCGCCGTCGGCGTGGTAGCCGAGGCTCAGCATCACCAGGCTCGACAGGCCCTGCTCGTGCAGGCCCAATTCCGCGTCCAGCGCGCCCACGTCGATGCCTTCCATCGGCGTGCTGTCGACGCCCAGTGCCGCGGCGGCCAGCATGGCGTTGCCCAGCGCAATGTACACCTGCTTCTCGTACCACTGCGGCAGGTCTTTATAGGTGTAGCGGTGCAGGTTGGTGAAGTGCTTGCGGCTGTTGGCCGAGTAGCCGCGCACGGTGTCGTCGGCAAAGCGGCCGTCGGCTTCTTCCTTGTCCAGGATGCGCTCCAGCTGGGCCGGCTCGGCCTCGACACGGGTGCAGAACAGGATCACGTGCGACGCATCGCGCACCTTGGCTTCGTTGAAGGCATAGCCGCCCTGCACGCCCTTGGCCAGGCGCGCCTTGCCTTCCGGGGTGCTGGCGACAATGAAGTGCCACGGCTGCGAGTTGACCGACGATGGGCTGTTGCGCACCACTTCGTAGATCTGCTGCATGATGGCTTCCGGGACCTGGCGGGCCGGATCGTAGGCTTTGGCGCTGTAGCGCTGCTGGGAGACTTTGACGATGTCCATGGGTTCCTATGTATGTGGAATGCGTAGCCGCACATTATTGCAGGAACCTAAAATTCGCGTGCAAGCCGGCCCATTTTCGACCGGCTGCACGCGTGCCCGTCCTGGCTCAGGCAAAGCCGCCGTTGACGCGCACGATTTGTGAATTCACCCAGGCGCCGTCCGGACCGGCCAGGAAGGCCACGGCCGCCGCGATCTCGTCCGGTTCGCCGATGCGCTCCAGCGGCGCCTGCTTGGCGATCTGGGCGATCTGCTCGTCCGACTTGCCGTTCAAAAACAGCTCGGTGCCGACCGGCCCCGGCGCGACGGCATTCACCGTGATGCCGCGGCCGCGCAGTTCGTTGGCCAGCACGTGCACCAGTCCCTCGGTGCCGGCCTTGCTGGCGATATAGGGACCATAGCCCGGGAAGGACTTGGCGATCACGCTGGTGGACAGGGCGATGATGCGCCCGCCTTCCTTCAGGCGCTGCGCGGCCTGGCCCAGCACCAGGAAGCTGCCGCGCAGGTTGGTGGCGATCACGCGGTCGAAGTCCTCGAGCTTGTCCGGACTGATTTGCGCCATCGGCATCACGCCGGCGCTGTTGACCACGACGTCGATGCGTCCGAACGCCTGCTGCGCCGCCTCGAACAGGCGTGCCACGGCGTCGGCGTCGGCGACGTCGGCCTGCACGGCAAGCGCCTTGCGGCCCAGCGCTTCGACGGCGTCCACCGTCTCCTGTGCCTTGGCGGCATTGCCCGCATAGTTGACGACGATGTCGAAACCGTCGCGCGCCAGGCGCAGCGCGATGGCGCGTCCGATGCCGCGCGAGGCGCCGGTCACCAGGGCCACGCCCTTGCATTCGATGGTCATGCTGTTCTCCTTGAATAGGGTTGGATGCGACGTCGGTATTCTCATCGTTTCGAGACAAGAGATAAACTGGGCACGCAGAACAACACTATTCAATATTTATCAATAATATGGACCGTCTCGATACCCTGCAGCTGTTTACCCGCATCGTCGAACAGAACAGCTTCAGCCGCGCCGCCGACCTGCTCGGCATTCCGCGCGCGACTGCCACCCATGCGATCAAGGCCCTCGAGACGCGGCTCGGCACGCGCCTGCTGGAACGCACCACGCGCCACGTCCGGCCGACCCTCGATGGCCAGGCGTATTACGAGCGCTGCGTGCAGGTGCTGACCGACCTGGACGATGCCGAGGCCGTGTTCCGCCAGGGCGCGTCCAGTCCACGCGGCGTGCTGAGGGTCGACATGTCCGGCACCCATGCGACGCGGGTCGTGCTGCCGCGCATCCACGAATTCCATGCGCTGCATCCGGACGTCGAACTGGTGCTCAGCAGCGGCGACCGCCTGGTCGACTTGGTGCGCGAAGGCGTCGATTGCGTGATCCGGGCCGGCGCCCCGCGCGACCAGAGCCTGGTGGCACGGCGGCTGGCGCTGATGCCGCAGGCAATCGTCGCCAGCCCGGACTACCTGGCCGCCCACGGGACGCCGCGCCATCCCGACGAACTGGCGGCGCACCAGGTGGTGGGTTTCTTCGCCAGCAGCGGCGCTCTCGACTACCCGCTCGAACTGGACGTCGACGGCGCAGCGCGCCGCTTCGACCTGCCGGGCTGGCTGTCGGTCAACGATGCGGAAAACTACGTGCTGGGCGCGTTGCGCGGCTGCGGCCTGATCCAGGTGCCGCGCTTCCACGTCGAGCAGGAACTGGCCGACGGCCGCCTGGTCGAGGTGCTGGGCGCGTGGCGCAGCCCGGATTTCCCGCTGTCGGCGCTGTACCCGTACCGGCGCCAGCTGTCGCCGCGGCTGCGCGTGTTCGTCGACTGGATCGCGGGGCTGTATCGCGAACGCTTCGGCGCGCCGGCATGAAAAAAGGCAGCCGCGGCTGCCTTCATGGTGTCACGGCGCGTGGCTGGAATCAGTTGCCAGCCACCACCATTTTCTCGATCAAGATCGAACCGGTCGTCTTATTGCCGCGCGTCAGCACGTCATTGCCGATACCCACGATCTGCTGGAACATTTCCTTCATATTGCCGGCGATGGTGATCTCTTCCACCGGATACTGGATCACGCCATTCTCGACCCAGTAGCCCGAGGCGCCGCGCGAATAATCGCCGGTGACGTAATTCGTGCCCTGCCCCATCAGTTCGGTGACCAGCAGGCCGGTGCCCATCTTGCGCAGCATGCCCTCGAAGTCGTCGGCGATCTTGGTGTCCTTCGACTTCATTTCCAGGTTGTGCGAACCGCCAGCGTTGCCGGTGGTCTGCATGCCCAGCTTGCGCGCCGTGTAAGTTGACAGGAAATAGCCCTGCAGTACGCCGTCGCTGACGACCTTGCGGGTCTGGGTGCGCACGCCTTCCTCGTCGAAGGGCGAGGAGCCGACGCCGCCGACCACGTGCGGGTCTTCGACGATGTTGATGTGCGACGGGAAGATCGACTGGCCCAGCGAATCGAGCAGGAAGCTCGACTTGCGGTACAGCGCGCCGCCCGAGGTGGCCTGGACGAAGGCACCGACCAGGCCCGCCGCCAGCGGCGCTTCGAACAGCACCGGGCAGGTGCGGGTATCGAGCTTGCGCGCGTTCAGGCGCGCCAGTGCGCGCTCGGCGGCGTAGCGGCCGACTTTTTCCGGATCGGCCAGCTTTTTCGGGTCGCGCGCGGAGGTGTACCAGTCGTCGCGCTGCATGGCGTTGCCGCGGCCGGCGATCGGCGCCACCGACAGCGTGTGGCGCGAGAACGGGTAGCCGGCGCAGAAACCGAGGCTGTTGGCGGCCACGAAGTGCGATTGCTGGACGTAAACGCTGGCGCCTTCGCTGTTGGTGATGCGCTTGTCGACCGCAAAGGCGGCGTCTTCGCAGTTCTTGGCGATCTGCGCGGCTTCCTCTGCGCCGATGTCCCATGGGTAGCACAGGCGCAGGTCGCGCGGGTTGGTTTCCAGCAGGTCGGCATCGGGCAGGCCGGCGGCCGGGTCTTCGGCGGTGAAACGGGCGATGTTGTAGGCCGCTTCCACGGTCGCGCGCAGCGACTCGGTGGAGAAATCGGAGGTGTTGGCGTGACCGCGGCGCTGGCCGCAGTACACCGACACGCCGATGCCCTTGTCCTTGTTCTGCTCGATGGTCTCGACCTGGCCTTTGCGCACCGTCACCGCCAGTCCGCTCCCCTCGCTGATCTCGACCGATGCGGCGCTGGCGCCCTGTTCCTTGGCGAATGCCAGCACGTCGCGTGCGAGCTGCTTGAGCTGATCCTGGGTGTGGGTGAAGACGGCGTCATTCATGTGCGTTTTTCGTAGCGAGCCCTAAAACAGTTATCATAGCAGCCGTTTACTGTTTTTACCGGCCGGCCGTGCGCCAGCTCATCTGAATATCATGCCAAATGCAAATCGCGGCGCCGTCGGCTTCCGCTCCGACGAGTTCGAACCCGAATACGAACGCCCCTCCAAGTCGGAGCTCAAACGTCAGAGCAACGAGTTGCAAAAACTCGGCGAACAACTGATCGATGCCCCACGCGACCGCGTCAAGCGCGTCGAGATGCCCGAGGACGTCAAGGAAGCCATCCTGACGTGCCAGACCATCACCAACCACGAAGGCCGCCGCCGCCAGCTGCAATTCGTGGGCAAGAAGATGCGTACCCTCGACGAGGAAGAAGTCGCCGTCATCCAGCGCGCCATCGAAAGCTGGAAAGGCGCCTCGAAAGCCGAAACCGCCGCCCTGCACGCGCTCGAGCGCCGCCGCGACAAGCTGCTGGCCGACGACAATGCCCTCACCGCGCTGCTGGAAGAGCACCCGGAACTGGACGTGCAGCAGCTGCGCACCCTGATCCGCAATGCGCGCAAGGAGCAGGCGGAGAACAAGCCGCCCAAAGCCTACCGCGAGATATTCCAGATCCTGAAGGACGTCGCCAAGAAGAAGGCTGCGCCCGCGGCCGACGGCGACGACGAACACGAAGGCGACGACGATGAGTCTGACGAACAGGATTGACGAGCTGGCGGCCGACCTAGTGATCGGCCTGGTCTCGGTGTCCGACCGCGCCAGCGGCGGCGTGTACGAGGACAAGGGCATCCCGGCGCTGCAGGCCTGGCTGGAAAGCGCGGTCTCGACCCCGTTCCGCGTCG
>JAKOOD010000279.1 GCA_022701635.1 Burkholderiaceae bacterium
TGCGCGACCTGCGCTACCGCCAGCGCGATACCGACGGCGGCGGCCACACGCCGTTCGCGCTGCGCCGCCTGCTGCAGGCCTTGCCGCTGGCGCTGTACGGCGGCGACGTGCTGGACGGGTTCGACAACGAACCCGCGCTGGCGGCGCTGGAGGCGCGCATCGAGGATCCGCGCTTCTTCAAGGGACTGGTGCGCGCGCTGCTCGACAATCCGACCCGCCTGGCGACCCATGTCGTGCCCGACCCCGGCTTTTTTGCGGCACGCGCCGAGGCCGAGCGGCAGATGCTGGCCACGCGCCAGGCCGCGCTGTCCGGCGCCGCACGCGCCCGCATCGACGCCGACGCCGCGGCGCTGGCCGCACGCCAGGCGCTGGCGGACGACAAGGCGCTGCTGCCGCGCATCCGGCCCGCCGACATCGGTGCCGACGCCGGGCCGTCGGCGGCCGCGCCGCGCGCCGTCGACGGCGGCGCGGTGCTCGCCGCAGCCACCAACGGCATCGTCCATGCCAGGGTGCTGTACCCGGTGTCGCACTTCGACGCCGGTGACTGGCCGTGGCTGGACCTGTACGTGCGGCTGCTGCCGGGCCTCGGGATGGGTACCCGCGATTTCGCGGCCGCCGCGGCCTGGCGGCGGGCGGCGGCACCGGACTTCCAGGCCGTCATCGAGACCGCCCTGGCGCCGGACGGCAGGCTGCACCTCGACGTCGCCTTTGCCGCCGCCGGCCTGGATGGCGACGAGGCGGCGCTCGCCGGCCTGCTGGCGGCCAGCGTCGCCGGGGCGCGCTTCGACGAAAGCGCGCGCCTGGCTTTCTTGGTCGAGCGCCTGGTGCAGGAGCGCTTCGACGGCCTGGCCGGCGCCGGGCGCCAGTACGCGATGCTGGCTGCATGCGCACCGTGCTCGCCCGTGTACCGGTTCCGTAACGCGGTCGATGGCGTGCCGGCACTGGCGTTTTACCGGATGCTGAGGCAGCTGTGCCGCACCCCGGCGGGCGTGGCACAGCTGGGCGCGCGGCTGGCGGCCCTGCATGCGCGAGTGACGGCCGCGGCGCCGGCGCGCCTGTGCATCGGCAGTGACGCCGCCGCCGGCACGCTGGCGCGCCTGCTGGCGGGGCCGGCCGCTTTCGGTACAGCGGCATCCGGTACGGTCCCCGTCGGCGCCGTCGTCGCGCAGGCGGCGCCGGCCAACCTCGCCTTGCAGGCCGGCGGCCAGGTCAACCATTGCGCCATGGCCTGGCGCGCCCCCGGCATCGATCATCCGGATGGCGCGCCGCTGGCGCTGGCGGCCGAACTGCTGGCGGCCCGCCTGCACCGCGCGCTGCGCGAACAGGGCGGGGCCTATGGCGCATTCGCGCACTACGACGGCGACGCGCAGCTGTTCGCCATGGGTTCCGTGCACGACCCGCGCCTGGCCGGCACCTATGCCGATTGCAGCGCCGCGCTGGACGCGCTGGTCGATGCCGACCCCGATCAGGCATCCTTCGAGGAAGCCATCGTCAGCGCGATCAAGGGCATCGACCGGCCGCTGCCGCCGCATCGCGACGCGCTGTACACGTGGCGCATGGAGCGCGCCGGCGTCGCGCCGGCGTTGCGCGGGCGCCGGCGTGCCGCCGTGCTGGCCTGCACCCCGGCGCAGGTGCGCGCCGCGGCCGGCGCCTGGCTGCCGCCGGCGGGTGCCAGCCGCGCCGCTTTTGCCGGCGCCGGCGGGCAGGATCTGGCCGGGCTGGCGCCGCTCGACCTGGGCGCCTTATTGGTGTCCTGAGTGGCGTACCAAGCGGCGTAATGACATGCCGCGGCGGCCACGCCGCGCACGCTTGCCTGTTCATAATCTGCAGGATCGGCCGGATTTTGTCACAATGCGCATCGGCGGCACCGCAAGCGCCGCCGGCATTTCGTCCAACCGCGACATCCACCGAAGGAGACGCATCATGACCTGGCAAACCCCGCAAGCGATCGACGTCCGCCTCGGCTTCGAAATCACGATGTACATTTCGAACCGTTGATCGTCAACCGCCGGCAGGCCTCGGACGCGTTCCGTCGCCCGCCGGCACCGCTTGCCTCACTACCTGGAACACCTTTTGAAAATCCGTATCCTCGGTTCGGCGGCCGGCGGCGGTTTCCCGCAATGGAACTGCAACTGCGTCAACTGCGATGGCGTGCGCAAGGGCACCATCGACGCCGTCCCGCGCACCCAATCCTCGATCGCCGTCAGTGAAAACGACACCGACTGGCTCCTCATCAACGCCTCGCCCGACATCCTGGCCCAGATCCGCGCCAATCCGGCCCTGCAGCCGGCGCGCGCGATCCGCGACAGCGGCATCGCCGCGGTCCTGCTGATGGATGCGCAGATCGACCACGTCACCGGCCTCCTGATGCTGCGCGAGCGCGGCACGCCGCTGCCGCTGTACGCCACCGAACAGGTGCTGGCCGACCTGGCGCAGGCGCTGCCGCTCACGCGCGTGCTCGGGCACTACTGCGGCGTCGATGCGCGCCCGCTCGCCATCGACGGCGCCGCGCTGGCGATTCCGCCGCTGGCCGCCACCACCATCCTGCCGGTGCCGCTGCTGAGCAAGGCGCCGCCGTATTCGCCGCACCGCGACGACCCGCACCCGGGCGACAACATCGGCCTGACGATCCAGAGCGGCGCCAGCGGCAAGCGCCTGTTCTATGCACCCGGCCTGGGCGAGATCACGCCGGCCGTGGAAGAGGCCATGCGCGGCGCCGACGTGCTGCTGGTGGACGGCACCTGCTGGAGCGACGACGAGATGCTCACCATGGGCCTGTCGAAAAAGACCGCGCGCATGATGGGCCACCTGGCGCAATCCGGCCCCGGCGGCATGATCGAGCTGCTCGACCGCATGCCCGCAAGCCGCAAGATCCTCATCCACATCAACAACAGCAATCCGATCCTGCGCGAGGACGCGCCGCAGCGCGCCGTGCTGGCCGCGCACGGCATCGAGGTCGCCCTGGACGGCATGGACATCGAACTATGAACGACATCACCCGCAGCGACGCCCAGCAGGCCTGGTCGCGCGCCGAATTCGAAGCGCAGCTGCGCGCGATGGGCAAGGGCTACCACATCCACCATCCGTTCAACGTGCGCATGAACGCGGGCCTGTGCTCGCCGGCGCAGATCCGCGGCTGGATCGCCAACCGCTTCTACTACCAGTTCATCATCCCCAAGAAGGACGCGGCGATCCTGTCGAACTGCGACGATCGCGAAACGCGCCGGCTGTGGATCGCGCGCATCCTCGACCACGACGGCTACGGCGACTACCAGGGCGACGCCGAGGGCGGCATGGAAGCCTGGACCCGGCTGGGCGAGGCCGCCGGCATCCCGCGCGCCGAGCTGTGGTCGCTGCGGCACGTGGTGCCGGCGGTGCGCTTCGCCTGCGACGCCTACGTCGACTTCGCGCGCCGTTCGCCGTGGCAGGAGGCAGTGTGCTCGTCGCTGACCGAGATGTTCGCGCCGCAGATCCACAAGGACCGGCTGGCCGGCTGGCCCGCGCACTACCCGTGGGTCGAGGCCGACGGACTGACCTACTTCCGTACCCGCATCCCGCTGGCCCAGCGCGACGTCGAGCATGGCCTGTCGGTCACGCTCGACTATTTCAAGACGCGCGAGCAGCAGGAGCGCGCACTCGCCATCCTGAAATTCAAGCTGGACATCCTGTGGGCCATGCTGGATGCCATCGAAAAGGCCTATCCCGAATGAGTAGCGCATCCACCCCGGCCACGCCGGCGATCCCGGCCACCCCGTCGATCAACCGCCGCTTCCGCCTGCAGTGGGAACCGGCCCAGGACAGCCACGTCCTGCTGTACCCGGAAGGCATGGTCAAGCTGAACGCCAGCGCCGGCGAGATCCTGGCCTGCTGCGACGGCGTGCGCAGCGTCGACGAGATCGTGGCGGTGCTGGAAGCGAAGTTCGAGACCAGCGGCCTGCGCGCCGACATCGAGCATTTCCTGGCCTACGCCAGCCAGCAGCAGTGGATCGTGTGATGCAGCTTGCCGCGACATCCCCGGCTACGCCGCCGCCGTACTGGCTGCTGGCCGAACTGACCTACCGCTGTCCCTTGCACTGCGCGTTCTGCTACAACCCGCTGCATTACGAAGGCGTGCGCAACGAACTGAGCACCGGCGAGTGGGTCGACGTGCTGCGCCAGGCGCGCGCGCTCGGCGCCGTGCAGCTGGGGTTCTCGGGCGGCGAGCCTTTGACGCGTGACGATCTCGAGGAACTGGTCGCGGAAGCGCGCCGCCTCGGCTTCTACAGCAACCTGATCACCTCCGGCGTGGGCCTGACGGAAGCGCGCATCGCCGCGCTCAAGCAGGCCGGGCTCGATCACATCCAGCTGTCGTTCCAGGATTCGACGCGCGAACTCAACGATTTCCTGAGCAGCACCAAGACCTTCGAACTCAAGCTGAAGGTCGCGAAGCTGATCAAGCAGTACGATTACCCGATGGTGATGAACTGCGTGCTGCACCGCTACAACCTGCCGCACGTCGGCAAGATCATCGAGATGGCGCTGGCACTGGGTGCCGAATACCTGGAGCTGGCCAACACCCAGTACTACGGCTGGGCCATGAAGAACCGCGACCAGCTGATGCCGACGCTGGAGCAGGTGCGCGAAGCCGAGCGCGTGGTGGCGGAGTACCGTGAACGCATCGGCGAGCGCTGCAAGCTGCTGTTCGTGGTGCCCGATTATTTCGAGAACCGGCCCAAGCCCTGCATGAACGGCTGGGGCCAGGTCTTCCTCGGGGTGGCGCCGGACGGGGTAGCGCTGCCCTGCCATAACGCGCGCGACCTGCCCGGCCTCGACCTGCCGAACGTGCGCGACATGCCGCTGTCGGCCATCTGGCGCGACAGCCGCGCCTTCAATGCCTACCGCGGCGACGACTGGATGCAGGAACCCTGCCGCAGCTGCGACGAGAAGGGGCGCGACCTGGGCGGATGCCGCTGCCAGGCCTTCATGCTGGCGGGCGACGCCGCCGCCACCGACCCGGTCTGCGCCAAGTCGCCGCGGCGGCACGAGGTCGATCAGGTGATCGCCTTTGCCGCACGCGCCGCCGCGGCGCCGGCCGTCCCTGCCGGCAACGTGCAACCGATCCTGTTCCGTACCGATGCCAATTCGCGCAGCCTGAGAACGTCGCAGCCCGAGTGAGCCTGTTATGCGCTGACGCCGACCAGGGTATCGCGCCGCAGCCGCAGGTGGCTGCCCTGTACCCGGATGCCCGCCGCCATGCCCCATGCCGCGGCCCAGCGCAGCGCGCGGTCGGTCGCCGGGCCGAAAGGCCGTGCGGCCGCGGCGCGCCGCAGGGCGGTCGCCATGCGCTGCATCGCGTACATCTTTTTGGGTGAGATCTGCTTTGTCATATCAAAAAGATAATGGCGTGGCGCGTGCAGAACGGTGCTGTAATTAACGGAAAAGGGAAGCGCGCGGCTTCCCTTTCTTGTTTGCGTGCGGCGGCTAACGCAGCTCAGGCGTGCACGGTACGTTTGTTCCCATTCGAATACGCCCAGCCCAGCATGATGATGCCGGCAACGATCATCGGCAGCGACAGCACCTGGCCCGAAGTGATCGGCAGGCCGAACACGTGGGTTTCCCAGTCCGGCACGCGGAACCACTCGGTGAAGAAGCGGGCGCAGCCGTACAGCAGGGTGTACAGCGCGCCGACCGCCAGGCGCGGACGCGGCTTGCGCGCGAACAGCCACACGATGATGAAGCACAGGATGCCATCGACCAGCATCTGGTACAGCGGCGATGGGTGCACCAGGCCCGGCACGCCCGGCCATTGCATGGCCCAGGGCAGGGACGCATCGGCGGCCCGGCCCGGCAGTTCGGCGTTGATGAAATTGCCCAGGCGGCCGCAGGCATACCCGATCGGCACCATCGGCGCGATGAAGTCATACACGTCGAGCAGGTTGCGGCCGCGCTTTCTCGCCCACAAGGCCATTGCGATCAGCACGCCGATGAAGCCGCCATGGTAGGACATGCCGCCATGCCAGGTCATGAAAATCTCGGCCGGATGCGCGAAAAAATAATCGGGCCGGTAGAACAGCACTTCGCCCAGGCGCCCGCCGATCACCACGCCCAGCATGCCGTAGAACAGCATGTCGTCCAGGTCCTCGTTCTTCCATCCTTGGGCGGCGATGTGGGGCTGGGTCTTGATGCGCACCCGGCCCAGGATCACGAACAGGGCAAAGGCGAGCACATACATGATCCCGTACCAGTGGATGTCGACGGGGCCGATGCTGAAGGCGATCGGGTTCGGTTGCGGGTGTACGAGCATATTAGATAGTCCTCAGTAATTCCAGAAAACCCTGCAGTACCGGCGACGGGTTGTCGCGGCGCCAGGCGATGCCGGTGTCGACGCGTGGCGTCGGGTCGGCGAGGGCACGGTATTCTACGCCCGGCCGCATCAGGTTGGCGACGGATTGTGGCACAAGTGCCAAGCCCATGCCCGCGGAGACCAGGCTGACGATGGTCTGCATCTGGATCGCCTGCTGGCCGACGGCGGGCGTGATGCCGGCCGCGCGCCAGCACGACAGGATGGCGTCGTGCAGGGCCGGCGAGACCTCGCGCGGGAAGATGATCAGCGGCAGGTGCGGCACGTCCTGCAGCCGCACCGGGGCACCATCCGGCGGCAGCGCCAGGCCGGCGGGCGCGCACAGGATCAGCGGCTCGTCCAGCACCTTCAGGTAGTCGAGTTGCGCGAGCGCGCGGTCGGGCAGCGGCGGGATCAGGAAGCCGGCGTCGATGCGTCCGCGCAGCAGTTCTTCGACCTGCACGTCGGAAGTCGCTTCGTGCAGGCTCAGGTGCACGTCCGGATAGCGCTCGCTGTAGCGGCGCAGGAAGGGTGGCAGCACGCTGTAGTCGGCCGAGGTGATGAAGGCGATCGCCAGCCGGCCCGCTTCGCCGGCGGCGGCGCGCCGCACCAGCGCCGGCAGCGACGCCGCTTCCGCCAGCAGCCGTTTCGCTTCGGGCAGCAGGGCGGCGCCGGCCGGCGTCAGGGCAACGGTGCGGCGGTTGCGCAGGAACAGCGGGGCGCCGAGCTGGTCTTCGAGAGCGGCGATGGCCTGCGACAGCGGCGGCTGCGTCATGTGCAGGCGCACGGCGGCGCGGCCGAAGTGGAGTTCTTCGGCGACGGTGACGAAATAGCGCAGCTGGCGCAGTTCAAGATGCATGCTCTGACAGTCGGCGATATGTATTTACCGCGGTTTTCATTGCTGTAATTCGCCGAGAATATCACACGCGACGGAAACTCATTTGACCTGCCGCAGTGTGCGGTGCATGCTTTTCCACTACGGATATCGAGGAGACCGCCATGCCCTACAACCGCCGTTCCCGCCACGTCACCGAAGGCGTCGCCCGCAGCCCGAACCGCTCGATGTACTACGCGATGGGTTACCGCGAAGCCGATTTCGACAAGCCGATGATCGGCGTCGCCAATGCCCACTCCACCATCACTCCCTGCAACGCCGGCCTGCAGAAGCTGGCCGACGCCGCGGTGGCGGCCGTGAAGGAGGCCGGCGCCAATCCGCAGGTGTTCGGCACGCCGACCATCTCGGACGGCATGTCGATGGGCACCGAGGGCATGAAGTTCTCGCTGATCTCGCGCGAAGTGATCGCCGACAGCATCGAGACCTGCGTCAACGGCCAGTGGATGGATGGCGTGGTCGTGATCGGCGGCTGCGACAAGAACATGCCGGGCGGGATGATCGCGCTGGCGCGCACCAACGTGCCGGGCATCTATGTGTACGGCGGCACCATCCGGCCGGGGAACTGGAAAGGTAAGGACCTGACCATCGTGTCGGCCTTCGAGGCGGTCGGCGAATTCACGGCGGGGCGCATGAGCCGGGAAGATTTCGACGGCATCGAAAAGAACGCCTGCCCGTCGTCCGGTTCCTGCGGCGGCATGTACACGGCGAACACGATGTCCTCGTCGTTCGAGGCGCTCGGCATGTCGCTGCTGTATTCGTCGACGATGGCCAATCCGGACGACGAAAAGACCGATTCCGCGGCCGCATCGGCACGCGTGCTGGTGGAGGCGGTGAAGCGCGACCTCAAGCCGCGCGACATCATCACCCGCGCATCGATCGAGAATGCGGTGGCGCTGATCATGGCCACCGGCGGTTCGACCAACGCGGTGCTGCACTACCTCGCAATCGCCCACGCGGCGGAGGTGGAGTGGACGATCGACGATTTCGAGCGCGTGCGCCGGCGCGTACCGGTGATCTGCAATCTGAAGCCGTCGGGCGAGTACGTGGCCACCGACCTGCACCGCGCCGGCGGCATCCCCCAGGTCATGAAGCTGCTGCTGGACGCCGGCCTGCT
>JAKOOD010000297.1 GCA_022701635.1 Burkholderiaceae bacterium
CAGTCGTGCGCGCTTTACAGACTGCAGCGGGAGGAAACGTATGAACGCGATCGGCGCACCCATCAACCGTACCGACGCCTGGGCCAAGGTCAGCGGCCAGGCCCGTTACTCGGCCGAGCACCCGGTCGACGGATTGACCCACGGCGTGCTGGTCACGTCCACCATTCCGAGCGGGCGCGTGCTGCGCATCGACGACAGCGCGGCGCGCGAAGTGCCCGGCGTTCTCCTCGTCATGACGCCGCAGAACGCCATGCGCCTGCCGCAGGAAACCAAGGACGGCAAGATCCAGCCGCCGGTCGGCCGCCGCCTGACGCTGCTGCAGGAAGACGATGTCTATTACAACAACCAGCCGATTGCGGTGGTCGTGGCCGACACGCTGGAACATGCGCGCGACGCCGCCGCCCGCCTGCGCGTGGAATACGAGCACAAGCCGGCGGTGCTGGATTTCGACGTCGCCAAGCAATCCGTGCACCCGCCGGAAAAAGTGCTGACCGAGGACACCGACACCAAGCGCGGCGACCTGCAGGCCGGCCTGCTGGCGGCCAGCAAGCACGTCGACGCGGTCTACACCACCCCGATCGAAAACCACAACCCGCTCGAGACCCACGCCACCATCGCGGAATGGGACGGCGACAAGCTGACGGTGCACGACTCGACCCAGTACATGAAGGGCGTGCAGAAGATCCTGTCCGCCATCTTCGGCATCCCGCAGGACAACGTGACCTCGATCTGCCCCTACGTCGGCGGCGGCTTCGGTTCCAAGGGCTCGGTGTGGTCGCACGTGCCGCTCACCGCGATGGCGGCAAAGCAGCTGGGCCGCCCGGTCAAGCTGTCGCTCGACCGCAACCAGATGTTCGGCCCGGTCGGCCAGCGTCCGGTCACCGAGCAGCGCATGCGCATCGGCGCGCTGGACGACGGCCGCATGCTGGCCTCCAGCCACGATACGGTGGCCTACACCTCGGTGCTCGAGGATTGGATCGAGCCGACCGCGCTGATGACGCGCATGATGTACGAAAGCCCGAACCAGGAAACCTCGCACCGGCTGGCGCCGATGAACCTGGGCACCCCGACCTTCATGCGCGCGCCCGGCGAAGCCTCGGGTTCGTTCGCGCTGGAGTCGGCGATGGACGAACTGGCCTACGAGCTGGGCATGGACCCGGTCGCACTGCGCCTGAAGAACTACACCGAGATCGACCCGGGCAAGGCACTGCCGTTCTCCAGCAAATCGCTGCGCCAGTGCTACGAGATCGGCGCCGAGCGCTTCGGCTGGAAGGACCGCAATCCGCAGCCGCGCGCGATGCGCCAGGGCGACAAGCTGGTCGGCTGGGGCATGGCCACCTGCACCTATCCGACCAACCGCTCGGCCGGCCAGTGCTCGGCCAGCCTGCAGCCGGACGGCATTGCCCTGTTCCGCTCCAGTACCCAGGACCTGGGCACCGGCACCTATACCGTCATGACGCAGATCGCGGCCGACGCGCTGGGCGTGGCGGTGGAAAACGTGCGCTTCGAACTCGGCAACTCGCAGATGCCGGAAGCGCCGGTGTCGGGCGGCTCGACCACCGTGGCCAGCGTCGGCCCGGCGGTGCAGGCGGCCGGGCACGCACTGCGCCTGAAACTGATCGGCATCGCCGCCGCCGACGATGGCTCGCCGCTGTTCGGGGCGCTGCCGGATGCGGTCGGCGTCGAGCAGGGCGAGCTGTACCTGCTGGCCGATCCGTCCAGGCGCGCCAGCATGCTGGAAATCGCCACGCGCCACCGGCAGCGCCATGGCGAGGACGTCGAAGTCATGGCCAAGGCCGAGCCGGGCGACGCATCGAAAAAATACTCGATGCATGCGTTCGGCGCGGTGTTCGTCGAGGTGCAGGTCGACGAAGCGCTGGGCGAAATCCGCGTGCCGCGCGTGGTCGGCGTCTACGGCGTGGGCAAGCTGATGAACGAAAAGACCGGCTACAGCCAGCTGATGGGCGGCGTGGTCTGGGGCATCAGCCTGGCCCTGTTCGAGGAAACCCTGATCGACAAGCGCAACGGCCGCGCGGTGAACGGCAACCTGGCCGAGTACCACGTGCCGACCAATGCCGACATCCAGGACATCGACGTCCAGATCGTGGACGAGGACGACCCCCATGTGAATCCGCTGGGTGCCAAGGGCATCGGCGAGATCGGCATCACCGGCGTCGGCGCGGCGATCGCCAACGCGGTGTATCACGCCACCGGCAAGCGGGTGCGCGACCTGCCGATCACGCTCGACAAAGTTTTGTAAGCAGAAAGGAAAAAGATGACCCGTTTCAAAGAAAAAACCGTACTCGTCACCGGCGCCGCCTCCGGCATCGGCCTGGCCACCGCCCGTCGCTTCCTCGATGAAGGCGCCCGTGTCGTGATGCTCGACAACGACGACGCCAAGCTCAAGGACGCCGCCGGCGGATTGCCGCAGGAGCGCGTGCTGGTGCACGTCGGCGACACCGCCGACAAGGCCACCGCCACCGCCGCCGTCAAGGCAACCGTCGAGCGCTTCGGCGGCCTGGACATCCTGATCAACAACGCCGGCATGGCCACCGAAGGCGACATCATGAACACGAGCGAGGAAGACTTCGAGCGCGTGATGGCGGTCAACGTCGGCGGCTACTTCCACATGGCCAAGGCGGCGATGCCGGAACTTGTGAGAACGCGCGGCGCCATCGTCATGACCTCCTCGGTCTCGGGCCTGGGCGGCGACTGGGAGATGTTCGCCTACAACACCTCGAAGGGCGCGGTCAGCAACATGGTGCGCGCGATGGCGATGGATGCGGCCAAGGACGGCGTACGGGTGAATGCGGTGAATCCCAGCTTTACCAAGACCGGGATGACCGAGGACATGATGAGCAAACCCGAACTGATCGCCGAGTTCAAGAAACGCATGCCGCTCGGGGCGCCCGAGGACCCGGAAGGCATTGCGGCTGCGATGGCATTCCTGGCGAGCGAGGATGCGCGCCTGATTACCGGCGTGAACCTGCCGGTGGATGCGGGGTTGCGGGCTTCTAATGGACAGCCGCACCAGTAATCAATAAAGGTCAACGTAACGCCGTCGCCCCTGCGAAGGCAGGGGCCCAAGTTCATAGCAGACCGCCAGCTTGTATCGTGGCCCTTCAAATAAACTTGGGCCCCTGCCTGCGCAGGGGCGACGGTTCAAGCGGGAGCGACATCAGTTACTTGCTGTGCCCTGCATGCCCGGCCTGCGCCACATGCTCGGATTTCCCGTCCTTCGCACCGTGGCCGCCTTCATGGCCTTCGCCATCCTTCGGCCGCGCATTCTCCCAACCACCACCCAAAGCCAAAAACAGCTGCGCCTGATCCGCCGCCAGCTGCGCATCCGACGCCGCCAGCATGCTCTCGGCCGAGGCCAGCGTGCGGTCCGCATCCAGCGCCGCCAGGAAGTCGGTGCGGCCGAACTGGTACAGCCTGGCGGTCTGGCGGGACGCCAGCGCGCTCTGGTCGCGCGCTGCGCGGAGTAGCGAGTTGCGGTCGAGTTCACGGGCATACACCGTCAGCGCGCTCTCGGTCTCGCGCAGCGCGTTCAGCACCACCGCGTCGAAGTGGGCCAGCGCCCCCGCGGTGGCGGCATTCGCCTGGGCGATGTGCGAGTGGGCCGAGCTGGTCGACGGCAGGTTCCACTGGATCAGCGGGCCGAGCGAGAATTTCCAGGTGTTGGCGTTGCCGAAGTCGTTCATGAAACCGACGCCGCCGAACGAGGCGCCCAGCGTGATGTTCGGGTACAGCTCGGCGGTGGCGACGCCGATGCGGGCGGTGGCGCCGGCCAGCTGGCGCTCGGCCTGGCGCACGTCCGGACGGCGGCGCAGCAGGGCGGCACCGTCGCCGACCGGGACCGCGCTGATCACGCGCGGCGGCGTGGCGCACTGCGCCACCTCTTGCGGGAAGGCGCTCGGCACCTCGCCGGTCAGCACCGCCAGGCGGTACAGCGCGGTGCGCTGGCGCGCCACCAGCGGCGGCAGGTTGGCGCGCAGCCCGTCGAGCTGGGCCTGGGCGCGGCTGTTTTCGATGGCGATGCCGCGGCCGCGCTGGACGCGCTCGGCGGTCAAGTTGGCGAACTTCTGCTGCAGGTCGACCGACTGCTGCGCCACCTTCAGCTGGTAGCCGGCCGAGCAGGCGTCGGCATACGCGCGCGTGGTCTCGGCGGCCACTGTCACGTGCGCCAGGTCGGTGGCGGCCTGGGCGGCGTCGACGTCGGCTTCCACGGCTTCGACGGCGCGGCGGATGCGGCCGAACATGTCGAGCTGGTAGGAGACCCGGATGTCGCCGTCGTAGAGGCCGCTGCGCGGCAGCTGTTCCGGAATGCCGATCGATTCGCCGGCCAGGCGGCCGTACACCGGCGCCACGCTGGCCTCGACTTCGGGACGCTTCTTCTCTTCGACTTCTTCCAGCACCGCGTGCGTGCGCGCCAGGTTCGCGGCGGCCACGCGCAGGTCGGCGTTGGCGCTGAAAGCCTTGGCGATCAGCTTGTCCAGCACCGGGTCCTGGTACAGGCGCCACCAGTCGGCCGGCAACGGGTCGGACTTGAAGGCCTTGTCGGCCGCGCCCATGAAGGTCGCATTGGCCGCGTCGCGCTTGACCACGGCCTCTTTCGGCACGTGGTAGTCGGGGCCGACCGTGGTGCAGGCGGCGAGTGCCGCCGCCATCAGCGACAGCGTCAGCGCCTTCGCGATGCGGGCTGGGGAGCGGTAGCGATGCATATTCATTCCTTGAAAGTCGTCGGGTGGGCACGCCGTCTCCACGCGAACATGAGCGTGATGCCGGCATGTGCGTGGGCACGGGGTGCCCACCCTACATGCTTAATGGGCTGCCTTGGCGGCAGGAGCGGTTGCCACGGCGGCCGGAGCTGCCGGCGCAGCAGGCGCAGGCTGCGCCGCGCCCGGCAGCACCTTCACGGTGGCGGTCTGGCCGGCGACCAGGCGCACGCTGGCCGGTACCGGATCGAGCGCGATGCGCACCGGGATGCGCTGGGCCAGGCGCACCCAGTTGAAGGTCGGGTTCACGTTCGGCAGCATGTTGGCGCCGGTCGATCGGTCGCGGTCGGCGATGCCTTCCGCAAAACTCTCGACGTGACCGGAAATCGGCTGGCGCGTGCCCATCAGGGTCACTTCGACCTTGTCGCCGAGCTGGATGCCGGGCAGCTTGGTTTCCTCGAAATAGCCTTCGACATAGAAAGTGCTGCGGTCGACGATCGCCATCACCGGATGCGCGGCGGTCGCATAGGCGCCTTCGCGCAGGTCGAGGTTGGTGACGATGCCGTCCACCGCCGACACCACGTGCGAGCGTTCCAGGTTCAGCTTGGCCGTGTCGCGGTTGACGACGGCCTGGGCCAGCGTGGCGCGGGCCTGGTCGGTGCGGGTCTGGCCCTGTTCGCGGGTTTCCTGCGACACCAGGTCGTCCAGCTGGGTGTTACGCTTGTTTTCGCGGGTCGCCTGGCTTAGGGCCGCCTCGGCCGCCGTCACCTGGGCTTCGCTCTGGCGCAGCGCCAGCGTGAAACGGGCGCGGTCGATCTCGAACAGCGGTTCGCCGGCGGCCACGTGCTGGTTGTCGTGCACGTACACTTTCGTTACCTGTCCCGTGACATCCGGCGCGATCTGCACCACGTAGGCCTTGACGCGGCCGTCGCGGGTCCAGGGTTCGACCTCGTAGTGGCGCCACATCTGCCAGCCTGCATAGGCCGCGCCGGCAGCCACCAGCAGCGTGATACCAACCCGGCCGACCGCCGGAAGAAAATTTTTCGTCGCCATGTCAGGACCAGTTACGTGTGAAATACGTCAGCGCGCCGAGCACGATGACAAATAAAGAAAAATCGAACAGCGCGGGATGCCACACCACGCGGTAAAAGCCGGTCCATGCCAGGACCACTTTGAACAGGCGCGATACCACCAGTGCCGCCAGCGTCAGGAGCAGGAGCGGAGGAAGGTAGAGGCCATAGATGCTGACTTCGCCGATCATCGGATCTCCTTGGTCAAACAGCGGTCATGTGGGCGGGCTGGTACGGCGCCGCCCACGGGAACAGGTCGCGCCGGATGCCGGTGAGGGCCGCCAGCGCTTCGCGCTGGGGCGCGTCGTGGGTGCCCTCGCAGACGGCGCGCAGGGCATTGTCGAGGGCGCCGAGCAGATGCGTTTCGCCATCCTTGTCGAGCGCGGGCAGGCGCTCGAAATGGTGCGACAGCTGCGACATCAGCGGGCCGAGCGCGGTGTCGCCGCGGCCGAGCTGGGCACGGATCTGCTGCAGCAGCGTCATGTTCAGGCCGACGCGCAGGTCGCGCAGCGCGTCGCGTGCCTGCAAGCCTTCCTGGTCGCCCGGCGTGGCCTGGGCGGCCAGCGCCAGGCGCGGCGCCAGCAGGCCGATACGGTCGACCATGCGTGCCGAGAATTCCGCCAGCGTGGTCTTTTCGCCCTTGCCCAGGCGCGCCAGTTCGCGCCAGCCGGCCTTCAGCAGGCGGCGCGCGGTCCAGCCGGCGCCGACGCGGCGGAACATGCTGGTGGTGACGGCGGCGGCCACCAGGCCGGCGATCTGCGCCAGCATGCCGTTGGTGAAGGACACCATGTCGGCGTTATTCGTGTCCATCAGGGCCAGCGTGCCGGTCACGCCGAACAGGAAGGGGAAAGCCCGTCCGAAGGTCGCCGGCCGCGCGACGAACACGCCGAGCAGCAGGAACACCGGGGCGCAGAACAGCACCAGCGTCTCGAAGTTGTGCGCCGCCGGCAGCAGCACCAGCAGGTACAGCGCCGACACCGGGATCGAATAGATCGTGTACTCCAGGAAGCCGCGGATGAAAGGCACCGGGTTGTCCTGGGTCGAGAAGAAGCAGCACAGCACGGCGGCCATCATCGGCGCGGCCGCCCCGGCCGGCCACCCGGTCAGGATCCAGAAGGCGCAGCAGACCAGCACGGCGACGATGGCGGCAAAGGCCGACAGCAGGGCCATGCCACGGTCCAGGTGCAGTGCACTCGGCGACACGCCAGGCAAGCGGCGTACTTCGGGCGGCAGGCGGCCATGCACGCCGGCGTCGATATGCTGGCGCAGCGCGCGCATCTCGACCGCGATGTCGACCAGGCGGTGCAGGCGCGCCGCCAGGTTCAGTTCGATCATGCCGTTCCAGCCCAGACCGCGCAGCACCGGCGGCGCGAGCTCGTCGATGCGCTCGTGCAGGCTGCCGCCCGCCTTGGCGATATCGGTGTCCTTCGGCGTCTCGACCAGGGCCACGACGTCCTGCAGCAGCGCGCTCCAGTGCGCAGACACGCCCGTCGCGCCCATCTCGCGCAGCGCGCTCAAGCGGTCTTCGATACCGGACACGATGGGCACGAACTGCGACAGGCGTTCCTGCAGCGCGTTCACGGCGCTCCCGGTCCAGCGCAGGCGCGAGGTATCGAACGGCAGGTGGGTGCTCATCATGCGCAGCTCGGTGATGTCGGTCGCCATCTTGCGGCGGTCGGCGGCCGAGCGCGCGTCGCCGGCCGGGTTGAGGGCGTCGCGGATCCAGTGGTGCGCATCGCGTACCGCCTGGTCCAGGCGCGCCAGCAGTACCGGACCGAAGGACTGCGGCAGCACCAGGCTGTGCACGACGGTGGCGCAGGTGATGCCGAGCACGATTTCCTCGACCCGCGCCAGGGCGATGTCGAAGATGGCGCCCGGATTGCTCACGGCCGGGAAACCGATCAGGCCGGCGGTATAACCGGCCAGCATCAGCATGTAGGAACGCGGGGTGCGGTCCAGCAGCGAGAAATACAGGCAGCCGGCGATCCACAAGGCCAGCGCCAGCGACAGCAGCTCGGGCGCATTGACCAGGTGCGGCACCAGCAGGACGACCGCGGTGGCGCCGAGGACGGTGCCGCCCGCCCGGTACAGGCCCTTGGAACGGGTCGGTCCGGCGAACGGCTGGGCCACGATGTAGGCGGTCATCATGGCCCAGAAAGGACGCGGCAGTCCGATGCGCAAGGATAGATATACCGAGAGCATCGCTGCCGCGAATGATTTGACGGAGAACAGTATCTCCGGCCAGGTGGGGGATTTCATGCCTGCGCCGGTTCCTCGGCGTTGGCAACGGTGATGTTGGCGATTGCCGCCGGCAAGCCGGCCAGCACGCGCAGACAGGCCTCGACGTCGGCGGGGGCAAAATCGCCGAACAGCTGGCGGCGGAACGGGGTCAAGGCCTGGTCCATGCGCTGGGCGGTCTTTTCGCCCTCCTCGGTGAGGCGCAGGATCTTGGCGCGGCGGTCGTTCGGGTCGTCATGGCGTTCCAGCAAGCCCGCGCCGATCAGCTGGTCGACCACGCGCACCAGCGACGAGGCTTCCAGACTCAGCGTTTCCGCCAGCACGCCGGGACGCACGCCGGCCTCGCCGAAACGGCTGATGACCAATACCGGCAGGCCGGTCGCTTGCGACAGGCCGTAGGCGGCCCCGACCTTGTCGGCGGCGGCGCGATAGGCGCGCGAGGCGTGGGTGAGGGCGGCCGTGAGGCTACTTAAAGTCTGGTCGGAGAGCGTCGTCGTCATGCGCGTCAATACTTCGCTTATATACTGTTGATATGCTAAAGTTTAGCATGCGAAGTAGTTTCTCTCAAGTCAGTACCGCATTTGGCTCGCCAATTGTGCGCCGCAACGTTGTTTTCATGATCCGGCGATGCGGCGCAGGTCGTGCGGCGTGGTGAATTCGTCATCGCAGCCGGCGGTGCGCAAGGCTTCGATCGCGGCATAGCCCCAGTGCACGGCGCCGAACGCGACGCCGGCCTTGCGCGACGCTTCCGCATCCGTGCCTTGGTCGCCGACGTAGATAGCGTGCTCTGCTGCAACGCCGCGATCCTTGAGCACCGCACGGATGCGGCTGGCCTTGCCGAAGATCGACATGCCGCATTCGAAGCGGCCAACCAGGCGCGTAAGGTCCGGCCCGAGGATGCGATGGACATTCTGCGCCGAATTCGAGGAGACCACCGCCAGCCTCACTTCCTGTGCGGCCAGGTGGCGCAACGCGTCGGACACGCCGTCGAACAGGGGGATGGCGTCCGCGTTGTCCCTCATCATCGCCATGAAGCTGCGCGAGGCCTGCGGTAGTTTCCAGGCCGGCAAGCCGACCAGTTGCATCATCTGGCGCATGCCGTAGTGGCGATACTGGTCGACCTGGCTGGGGTCGATGCGCTTGAAACTGTGGCGGTCGGCAATGGTATTGAAGACACTGATGAAGAAGGGGAAGGAATCGGCAAGGGTGCCGTCGAAGTCGAAGATGGCGAGTCGGTAGGTCATGCGGCCATCATCGCATGGAAGCGAACGAGCGTTGAGCGCAGCAGATCGAGCGTTCCGCGCCTGCCTGCCGGGGTGGCCCGGGTGCTATGATTTTGTGAACAATACCGACTGGATATGAAGACCAACGAACTCCCTTTCGACGCCACGCCCGCACCGGCACCAGACTGGCTGCGCCCGGGACCCGCGTCCCACGGCGTCCTTATCAGCGCGCTGCAGCCCTACACCCTGCGCACCTGCAGCGTCGACCAGCCGGCGCTGGTGATCCCGTTACAGGGACGGAAGGTCATCACGGCGGAGCAAGCCAGCACGAGCGTCGGCGTGGGCCGGTACCTGATGCTGCATCGCAGTTTCAAGGGCGGCGTCAGCAACCTGACCGAGCGCGACGCCTATCGTGCTTGGTGCATCGGCTTTCCCTGGCACGTGGTCGACATGGCGCGCACGCTGCTCGATGCGCACGGCCTGCCGCCGGCGCCCGGCCCGGCGCTGGGCACCGGCGCGCTGGCGCCGCTGCGCGAGGACTTGCAGCGCCTGATGCTGCTGCCACACACAGGCGACGCGGCTGCCGACGGCGCCACGCGCGACCACGCGCTGGTGGGCCTGCTGCTGGCGCTGGCGCGCATCGGTGATGCGCAGTTCCGGCTGGCCCGGGACCCGGCGCTGGCCGCGCGCATCCGCCTGCTGGTCGGCGCCGACCCGGCGCGCGACTGGACCTCGGCCGACGTCGAGGAACGTTTGCACATGAGCGGCGCCACCTTGCGCCGGCGCCTGGCCGCCGAGCAGACGTCCTTGCGCGTGCTGGTGCGCGAAGCGCGGCTGGATCACGGCCTGGTCCAGCTGCAGGCGACGCGCCGGCCTTTGAAAACCGTGGCCCAGGCCTGCGGCTACCGTTCGGTGCCGAGTTTCTGCCGGCAGTTCGCGGCGCGTTTCGGCGTCGAGCCGGCGGCGGTGGGCGGTGGCCTGATAGCGGCGCGTTGAGCGCCGCACGCAGCAAGGTGAGCGAACGGCGCGCACCAAGGGCGGCATCCTGAAGGTCCTGTCTTGAGTCCTGGAGAACCTTCATGCCGTCAATGCCGTCTGCCTTCCCGCGCCTTTCCTTGTTGTCCCTGGCTTGTTGCGCCTCCCTGGGCCTGCCCGCCGCGCATGCGCTCGATTTGAAAAGCGCCGACCTGCGCGACCACGGCACCTTGGGCGCCAAGCAGGTGCTGAACGGCTTCGGCTGCCAGGGCAGCGACCAGTCGCCGCAGCTGGCGTGGAGCGATCCGCCGGCGGGGACGAAAAGCTTCGTGGTCACCGTCTACGACCCGGATGCGCCGACCGGCAGCGGCTGGTGGCACTGGATCGTGTACGACATTCCCGCCGATGTGCACAGCCTGGCGGCCGGGGTCGGGACCGAAGGTTCAGCAAAGCTGCCGGCGGGCGCGCAGCAGGGGCGCAGCGATTTCGGCACGCTGGCCTTCGGCGGCGCCTGCCCGCCGGCGGGGGACAAGCCGCACCGCTACGTGGTAACGGTGCATGCGCTGAAGGTGGACAAGCTGCCGGTACCTGCGGCGCCCTCGGGCGCCATGGTCGGCTTCATGGTGCATGCGAACGCACTGGGCAGTGCGCAGCTCACCGCCACCTACGGGCGCTGAGCGGCGCATCGAGTCAAGCCTGGATGGCCGCCTTCGCCAGCGCCGTATCGTCGCTGAACAAGCCGTCGATACCGGTCTCGAGATAGCGCCACATCTCCGCGATCGAACCCGATTCGTTGCGCGCGTTCGGCCCCTCGCCATTGCGGAAGTCGGCTGCCAGGAAGGCGTTCTCGGGGCGGAAGGTCCAGACCACCACCTGCAGCCCGGCCGCATGCGCATCCGCCACCAGCGAAGTCGGTTTCACCAGGCGCTCGTCGGCGCCGAGCGGGATCACGGCGCGCGTGACCGGCGCCACCACGTCGGCATAGGCCGCCATCTCGCGCAGGCCGCGCGCGCTGACCATCTCGCCATACGTCAGGCTGCCGCCAGCGATGGCCACGTCGGCCGGGCGCACGGCGTCGTACTTGCCGCCGGCGATGACCAGCTGGGCCAGGCGGATGTTGTCCGGTTTGCCGAGCACCTTGCGCAGCTGCTTCAGGTTGGCGATCTCGAAGGATTGCACGGTCACAGGCGCACGGCGCGTATAGGCGTGTGCCTTCAGGGTGGAGACGAAACGGTCTTCCAGCGGCAGGCCCGCCTTGGCGAACCAAGTCGAGTGCTTCAGTTCCGGGATCAGGCCGATGGTGCGTCCGCGCGCCGCCGCTTCCGCCGCCACGAAGTCGATGACTTCTTCCAGGCTGACGATCTGGAACTGGCCATCCCAGGCGGTGCCGCGCATCTTCGGCAGGCGCTCGACGGCGCGCAGCGCCTTCAGTTCGGCGAAGGTGAAGTCGGAGACGAACCAGCCCTCGTGCGCTTCGCCGTCGATCACCTTACGGTTTTTACGGTTCGCGAATTCGGGACGGGTGGCGACGTCGGTGGTGTCTGTGATGGCGTTCTCGTGGCGCGCCACCAGCACGCCATCTTTTGTGCACACCAGGTCCGGCTCGACGAAATCGGCGCCGTCCTGGATCGCCCTGGCATAGGACGCCAGCGTGTGCTCGGGGCGCAGGGCGCTGGCACCGCGGTGGGCGTACAGCGTCGGTTTTGATGCCGGGTCGAGGCGCTTGGCTTGTCGCGCCAGTGCGAAGCCGGGCAGCGCGCCCAAGGCGAGGCCGGCGGCCGCACCCTTCAGCAGGCGCCGCCGCAGTGGATCGGACGGAAAGACGATCGGATGCATCAGATATCCGCTTTCAGAGTGATGAAGCCCATGCGCGGCGGGATCGGGTAGGTCGCGTAGCTGCCGCTCGGCTGGCCGACCACCGGCTGCAGCGGGCCTTCGCGATTCAGCAAGTTGGTCGCACTCACGGTCCAGCGCAGGTTTTTCAGGAAGCGGGTCGACAGCGGTACTTTACCCGAGACGCTCAGGCCCATCAGGAAGTAGCCCGGGATATCGAGGTCGTTGGTGTAGGTCGCGTAGCGCTTGCCGACGTAGTCGCCCGACAGCTGCAGCTCGATGTCCGCGCTTGGCTTGACGGTGGCGACGAACTTGTTCATCCACTCCGGCGTGTTCGGCACTAGCTTGCCGGCGGTCGGGATCAGGGTGGTGCCGGAGTAGTAGCTGTCCTGGTACTCGGAGCGGTTGTACGAGATGGCGTTGTAGAACGAGAAGGCGCGGCCGAAGTGGAAGGTGCCAGCCATGTCGACGCCGTCAGTCTTGACGCTGCCGACGTTCGACAGGATGGTGGTGCCGCCGGCGAACGAGGTGATGATCGGGTTCGAGCTGATCGCCAGCTGGCGGTCGCGGAAGGTCACGTGGTACAGCGCAACCTGGCCGTCGAAGGCGGTCAGCGGTCCCAGGTCCAGGTTGCGCGAATCGCGCAGGCCCAGTTCGTAGGTAATCGAGGTCTCGGGTTTCGCCGTTGCCTTGAAGTAGTCGAAGGCCGCCTGCGAGGACAGGCTCCACGGCGAATTGCCGCCGCCGCCATAGGTCATGAACTGGCGCAGGTTCTTCTGCACGTTGGCGAAGACCTGATCGGACTTGCTGAGATCCCAGCGCGCGCCGATCCCCGGCAGGAACCATTTTTTGGTATCGATCTTCCCTTCCGGCAGGCCGCCGGTGGCGCTGGCGCTGATCGCCTTCGGCAGCGTGTTGACCGGGAAGCGGCCTTCGGCAAACTGCAGGCTGGACTTGAAGCCGCCCTGCACCACGAAGTCGTCGCGCAAACGCCATTCGTCCTGCAGGTGCAGCTGGACGACCTTGTTGTCGATGTCGCTGCCGTACTGCGTGATCAGGGGATTGCTCGGACGCGTGTACGGCGAGCTTGGGTTGTTCACGTCCAGCGCATACCAGCGGCGGTAGGCGCCCGAGTTGTTATGCTCGAACCAGAGGCCGCCCTGGATGCGGTGCTCGCCCACTTCCCAACGCACGTTGGACAGCCAGCCCTGGCGGTTGATCTTGTATTCGGTGGTGCGCGTCGCATAGCCCGAATTGCCGAAGATCTGCTTCAGGTTCTGGTTCGGATAATAGACGCTGAACAGGCCCGGCAAGCCGGCCTGGTTGATCGGACCGGCCACCACGCCGACGCCGTCGTTGTGGTGGAAGTAGTATTGGTTGGTCCAGATGAGGTTGTCGCTCAGGTAGGCTTCGTACTTCGCGTAGGCCAGCTTGTCGGTGCGCTGGGCGTCGCTGTAGTAGTTGCGGAAGTTCGAGCTTTCCCTGGCCGGCGGCGCGCCGGACGCGTCCAGGTAGGCCAGGGCGCCTGCGAAGTCCGGATACATGAACGGACGGGTATAGGGCGAATACGCTAGGTCGGGACGGTGCAGCGTGCTGTCCTCGTTCGGCTCGGTCTTGTCGGACCAGTCGGCGAACAAGGTCAGCTTGCCGGCCTCGCCCTGGTGCACGAACTTGGCGTTGACCTGGTCATTGCTCTGGCGGCCGTTGAAATCCCAGGCCTTGGCTTCATGGTGCAGGCCGGAGATGAAGAAGCTGTTGCCGCCCCCGATGTCGCCGGCATCGAAGCGCAAGAAGGTGCGCGTCGCCTTGTGGCTGCCCAGGGTCTGCTGGACGTTGACCTTGCGGTCCTTGGCCGGGTCGATCGAATAGGTCTCGATGGTGCCGCCCAGGTTATTCGTCGACGGCGTGCCGAGGTCGCCCGCGCCGGTGGCCAGCACCACGCTGCGCACGTTCTCGCTGGTCAGCGCGCGCTGCGGCGCCAGGCCGTTGTAATTGCCGTAGCTCTGGTCGCCGAGCGGCACGCCATCCATCGTGAAGCCCATCTGCTGCGCATTGAAGCCGTGCACGAACAGCGACAGGTTCTGCTCGTTGTTGCCCCACGGATCCGCGGTCTGGAAGCTGACGCCGGGCAGGGCCTGCAGCGCCTTCAGCGGATTCACGCCCGGCAGCACCTTCTGGATCTCGACGCCGCCCATCGCGACCGAGGAGCGGGTCTTGCGGGTCGAGATCTCGACGGTGGCGATGGCGCCCTGGGGCGTGGTGTCCTGGATGGCCGGGGCGGCTGCAGCATCTGCGGCTGCCGGCTTGTCATCGGCGTGCGCTGTGGATGCGCACAGCAGGGCGGTGGCGAAGGCGATCAGGGTGGGGTGCAGGACGACGGAAGCGGTGGGATTCATTAGGCGGGGCTGGGTCGGTTGAAATGGACGGCAGCTTAGCCCCGCAACATGACTGGCTTATTTCTTTTGCATGACAAATTGATTACTTGAGCGCGCTTTGTCGCTAGGTGAGCGGTGATGGCGTCAATATCACTCGACCCAAGTAGGCTAGTACGCGTGCGGCAGCTGTTGGTGATTCGTGAATGCTGAAAAATACCGAGTAAAGACCGCGAAATGAAAGAAGTTACTGAATGTAACGCGCGGTCCTGATGTTTCCAGCTCGGCTATAGTGCGTCACTCGGCCATTTCGACAACATTGTGAGTCGATCTCGTGCCGGGTGACACATTGTTGAGTAAGGCTGGAAACCCATGCATGGAGCAAAGACGGTGCCCGGATCGGCACAAACGAAGCAGACGCAGTTTGTCCTGATTAACCTCCTGAAGGCCGGTTCGGCGCAGCTGATCGTGCTGCATCACCTGGCCTTCTATGGCCCGATGTCCGACCATGCGCGCACCATCATGCCGTCGCTGATCGACTGGCTTTACGATTACGCGCGCATCGCCGTGCAAGTCTTCCTGGTCATCGGCGGCTTCTTGGCGGCGAAATCGCTGTCGCCGCAGGGCCTGCCCGGTATGGCCAATCCCTTGCACGCCATCTGGCGCCGCTACATGAAGCTGGCGCCGCCGTTCATCGTGGCGATG
>JAKOOD010000308.1 GCA_022701635.1 Burkholderiaceae bacterium
TGGCGATCTTGGCGGACATGTCGCGCAGCTGCCGCACGTAGAAGGCGCGCTGCGGATCGTCCTGCGGGATGTCGTCGAGGATCAGCGCCAGCCCGCCCATCACCCAGCCCTCGCCGCGCGACCAGAACACCTTCTTGCCGTTCGGCTCGCGCTTACCGATGTAGCTCGCATCGCGCGCGTACAGGTGCTCTTCCTTGTCCCACAGCGCGTCGTAGGTGCGCTTCCAGTTGACGTGCACGTAGTCCAGGTATTTGCGCTCGCCGGTGATCTTGTACATCTTGACCCACACCGGCGGCGCCATGAACAGCGCGTCGCACCACCACCAGGGGATGCGCGCATCGCCCGGCTTGAGGGTCGCCAGCGGCAGCAGGTCGTCCATCTCGGCCTTGGTCAGCGCCATCTGCGACGGCTTTTTCTCCTGCTGGTAGAAGTCGAGGTAGACCTGGCCGATCGACAGGTCGTCGGCGTTCGGCAGGCGCGAACGCAGCTGCCAGTCGAAGTGCTGCGACATCTCGGCCATGGCGTTGCGGTACTTCGGGTCGCCGGTGGCGCGCGAGGCGGCCAGGAAGCCGACGTACATCACGCTCGAGGTCCAGATGCGGTCCCAGTGCGGCTGCGAGCGCGCCAGCTGCCAGTCGGCGACCTTGCGCAGCGCCTTGTCGATGGCCGCCGGTTCCAGGGCCGGCGACAGGTCGGTGGCGAGCGGGCCGGCATTGGCCGGAGCGTCGCCGAAGTGGCGGCTGGTGTCCTTGTCGACGATGGCTTGCTGGGCCGGCGTCGGCAACGGGTACGATGCGGGCCCGTTCTGGGCGGCGGCGGCGCCGGCGATGGCCCAGGCGGCGGCGACCGATAAGGCGAATTTGCTGTTGTTCTTCATGTCCTGTCCTGTTTAGTAGACGCTACTGGGCCATCAGCCTGACCGGACCCAGCATGCCCGACGGCGTCGGCTTGACCAGTTCCGTGTCCTGCGGCTTGAAGCGTTCGCCATAACGCGCGTTCAGCAAACGGTAATCCGGCAGCGCCTGGCCGGCACGCACGTTCAGCCCGAGATTGGCGACGCGCACTTCGATGCGGTTGCTGCCGGCAGCCAGCAGCGGCGTGACGTCGACCGTGTAGGGCGGACGCCAGACCGCGCCCGCCGGCTTGCCGTTGACGACGACCTGGGCCGCCTCGCGCACCGGGCTGTCCAGCATGGCGCGCATACCTGCCGGGACCTTCGGCGTGGTCGACAGCGGCGTGCCCGGGCCGAAGTCGAGCACCAGGCGCCTGCCCTGCAGCTGGGCCGCATCGAGCCTGATGTCCTTGGTGTACACCGCCTCGCCCGAGAAGTAGCGCGTGGCCTCGTCCTCGGTCCAGGACTGCAGCGTCTTCATCGCACGCGCTTGCGCGCCGGGGAAGGCGACGCGCCAGTCCTGGCTCAGGTCGGCCAGCACGGCCGGCGCGTTGCGTGACGGCGCCTCGGCGGCGCCGGCCAGCGGCGCATCGGTGAACACCAGCACGCGCGACTCGTAGGGCGCCAGGTCGAGTTCCGGGTTGGTCGGAGCGCGGGTCAGCTTGCCGCTGTCCGGGTCGAGCCAGGCCGCGGCCGGGCGCTTGCTGCCGAAACGCGCGCCGGCCTTGACCGGGTGGTTGCTGGTATTCGCCACGAAATAGATGTCGGCATCCTTCAGCCTGCGACGCACGAAACCGACTTCGGACGCGTCGTTCGACAGCAGCAGGTCCGGCTCCAGCACCGCCGTTACGGCGGCGCCGACCGCCGCGTCGTCGGCGACCAGCTGCACGTTCTTCGAGGCGAACAGCGCGTTCGAGGCCGCCGCGACCTGGCTCGACACACGCTTCGCATCCTGCAGCCCCGGCGCCAGCGACGGCTTCGTGCCGACGGCGACGATCCTGCCGCCGCCGCGCACGTAGTCCTGCAGCCGGGCCAGCACCGCCGGCGACAGCCGGGTCACATGCGGCAGCACCAGCAGCGGATGGTGCACACCGAGCGCCAGGATCGATTCGGCGTCGACGTAGTCGAGGTTGTGGCCGGCGTCGAGGATCTGGCCAGTCAGTTCGGGCGTCACGTGCTTGTGCATCTCGGCCGACAGCGATACCTTGCCCGGCACCAGGGCCGCGTACACGTCGTCGTTCGGCAGCAGCACCGCGACCTGGTTGGCCGGCTGGCCCTGGCGCATCAGGTAGCTCATGCGCGCCAGGTAGCCGGTCACCTGCGGCATCACGTTCCACCACGGGTTGTGGTCGTTGAAGACCGCGGCCGCGTAGAACGCGTAGCCCGGCTGCGCCGTCCCGGGCGGCGTGTACGGCCAGCCGTGGCCGATGAACAGGTTGACGCCTTGCAGGAGCATGCGGTCGGCTTCGGCCTTCATGTCGAGCGGGGTGGCGGCGAAGGCCGGCGAGTGCAGCCAGGTCCAGGTCTCGGCCGAGATCACCGGGCGGTTGTACAGGTGGCCGGCCGACGTGGCCAGGCGCGTGAACGAGAATTCACGGAATTGCGGGCCCTCGCCTTCCGGCAGCGCCACCAGGCGGTTGCTCGACATCGACACCGCCGGCTCGCCATAGGTCTGCGAACGGAATTGCGTGTTGTGCGCCCTGGCCCAGTCGTTCACCGGGGTCAGGTAGCGTTCGTTCACCAGCTCGGTCTGGGTCAGCGCCCAGTCGTGGCGGGCGCCGGCGGCATCCGGCCCCTGGCCGCTGAAGATCGCCGGCAGGTAGGGTGTCAGGTCGTAGCCGCGGCGCTTGCGGAACTCGTCGAGAAAGTCGTCGGTCCAGTCGGTGTTGTAGACCTCGAGGCTGTCCGAAAACACCGCGTACGGCGGCTGGTCGCCAAAGGCCTTCATCAGCGGTTCGGCCACGACCTGCAGATGGTGGTCGATCGCTTTGCGGTTCAGGTGATCGAGCACGAAGCCCTCGGCGCCGAGCGCCGGACGCTTGACCTGCTGGCCGGTGCGCGAGGCCACGTAGAACACGACGGTGCGCGGTTCCTGCGCCGCGGCGATGGCGGCCCGGCCGTCCGCGACCGTCGGTTCGATCAGTTTCAGGCGCGTGGCGTCGGTACCCTTGCCGCTGCCGGCACCCAAGAAGGTCGCGACCAGCTTCTCGCCGCTCATCACCGCCGGCAGCGCGACGCTGGCGGTGCCGGCCGGCAGTTCGCCCGTGACCATGCGCAGGCGCGATGCCGCTTCGTTTACCCCCACGTGCGGGCCGCCGTAGGGCCAGCCGCTGGCCAGCGTCATGTCGACACGCATGCCGTTGGCGCGTCC
>JAKOOD010000312.1 GCA_022701635.1 Burkholderiaceae bacterium
TCGGCCGCCAGGTCCAGCATCATGGTGGCCAGTTCGCGGATCGAATAATTGTTGACCGGGTTACCGACGTTATAGATCTTGCCGGTGGCCTTGCCGTCCTTGTTCTCGATGATCTTCATCAGCGCCGCGATGCCATCGTCGACATAGGTGAACGAGCGCTTCTGCGCGCCGCCGTCGACCAGCTGGATCGGTTCGCCGCGCACGATGTGGCCCAGGAACTGGGTCAGCACGCGCGACGAGCCTTCTTTCGGGGTGTGGATCGAATCCAGGCCGGCGCCGATCCAGTTGAACGGACGGAACAGCGTGAAGTTCAGGCCTTCCATGCCGTAGCCCCAGATCACGCGGTCCATCAATTGCTTGGCGCAGGCGTAGATCCAGCGCGGCTTGTTGATCGGGCCGTAGACCAGGCTGGAATGCTCGGGATCGAATGCGGCGTCCGGGCTCATGCCGTAGACTTCCGAGGTCGACGGGAAGATCAGGTGTTTTTTATACTTCGCGGCCGAGCGCACGATCGGCAGGTTGGCCTCGAAGTCGAGCTCGAACACGCGCAGCGGTTCCTTCACGTAGGTGGAGGGCGTGGCGATCGCCACCAGCGGCAGGATCACGTCGCATTTCTTGACGTGGTACTCGACCCATTCCTTGTTGATCGTGATGTCGCCCTCGAAGAAGTGCATGCGCGACTTATATGCATCATTAGCCAGCAAGTCGCCCAGGCGCTCGCACTGCATGTCCATCCCATACACTTCCCAGTCGGTCGTCTCCAGAATACGCTTGGACAGGTGGTGGCCAATAAAACCGTTGACGCCGAGGATGAGGACTTTTTTCATTTCAGATAGGAAACATTTGCCTTGGTCGCCTGATTATACCATCGCGCAAATTCGCCCAATCCCGTCGCCAGGGAGGTGGTCGGCTTGTAGCCCACCCAGTCCTGCAGCTTGTTCGTGTCGGCATGCGTGGCCGGCACATCGCCCGGCTGCATCGGCTGGAAATCCAGCGCCGCCTTGACCCCGACCGCCTCTTCCAGGGTGCGGATGAAATCCAGCACCTGTACCGGGTTGTTGTTACCGATATTAAAGATCGAGTGCGGCGGCTGGCCTTCCCGGATCGACGGCTTGAACAGCAGGCGCACCACGCCTTCGACGATGTCGTCGATATAGGTGAAGTCGCGGTATAGCTTGCCTTCGGCAAAGACCGGGATGCTTTCCCCGGCCAGCATCTTGCGCGCGAAGCTGAAATACGCCATGTCGGGCCGGCCCCACGGACCGTAGACCGTGAAGAAACGCAGCCCGGTGATCGGCAGACCGTACAGGTGGCTGTAGGTATGCGCCATCAGCTCGTTCGCCTTCTTGGTGGCCGCGTACAGCGACACCGGGGCGTCGGTCTGGTCGGTTTCGCTGAACGGGGTCTTGGCGTTGGCGCCGTAGACGCTGCTGCTGCTCGCGTACAGCAGGTGCTGGGTGTTGAACTTGCGGCAGCCTTCCAGGATGTGGCCGAAGGCCACCAGGTTGGCCTGCACGTAGGCGGCCGGGTTCTTCAGCGAATAGCGCACGCCGGCCTGGGCGGCCAGGTGCACCACCAGCGCCGGTTGCACGCGTTCGAACAGGGCGGCGGTCTGCTCGCCGTCGCTCAGCTCGACCGTCTCGCAAGGCACGCCGGCCGGGCCCAGCAGGGCCTCGACGCGGTGGTGCTTGAGGGCCGGGTCGTAGTAATCGTTGAAGTTGTCGCAGCCGACCACGCGGTAGCCCATGCCGGCCAGGCGCACCGCCACCGCGCTGCCGATGAAGCCGGCGGCGCCGGTGACCAGCACCGTCTGCTTGTCCGTGCCTTGCACCGCGTCGGTCATTGTTCCACTTTCTTCGAACGGCGGCCGATGCCTTCGTAGGTCAGACCGGCGGCCGCGAACGCTTCCGGATCGTAGATGTTACGACCGTCGAACACCGCCTTCAGTTTCAGCTTATCGGCCAGGAAAGGCAGGTCAGGCGCGCGGAATTCCTTCCATTCGGTGACCAGCACCAGCACGTCGGCGCCCTCGACCGCGGCCTTGGCCGAGTCGACGATGCGCAGGCGTTCCTGGCACAGCGCTTCGCCATGCTCGGCCACCAGCACGCGCTGGGCTTCGGTGCTGGCGACCGGGTCGTAGGCGATCACGCTGGCGCCGGCGGCGAACAGCGAACGGATCAGGATACGGCTCGGCGCTTCGCGCATGTCGTCGGTGTTCGGCTTGAACGACAGGCCCCACAGCGCGATGGTCTTGCCCTGTAACGCCTGTTCCGAGCCGAAGAAACGCACCAGCTTCGTGAACAGCACGTTCTTCTGGGCGTCGTTGACGGTTTCGGTGGCGCTGATCAGGTGCAGGTGGCGGTCGTGACCGCTGGCGGTCTTGATCAGCGCCTTGACGTCCTTCGGGAAGCAGGAGCCGCCGTAGCCCATGCCGGCGTACAGGAAATCGGGGCCGATGCGCGGGTCCATGCCGATGCCCATGCGCACCGCTTCGATGTCGGCGCCCAGCAGTTCGGACAGGTTGGCCAGCTCGTTCATGAAGCTGATGCGGGTGGCCAGCATGGCATTCGCCGCGTACTTGGTCAGCTCGGCGCTGCGCACGTCCATCTCGACGAATTTCTCGTGGTTGCGGCTGAACGGCGCGTACAGCTTGCGCATCTGCTTCATCGCTTCCGCTTCGTCGCCGCCGACCACGATGCGGTCGGGCTTCATGAAGTCGTCGATCGCCGCGCCTTCCTTCAGGAATTCGGGGTTGCTGACCACGCTGAAGGCGACGTCCACGCCGCGCTTTTCCAGCTCACCGGCAATCGCGCGCTTGACCTTCTCGGCGGTACCGACCGGCACCGTCGATTTGTCGACGATCACCGCCGGCTTGGTCAGGCGCTGGCCGATGCTGCGCGCGGCCGACAGGATGTGGGTCAGGTCCGCGCTGCCGTCTTCGTCCGGCGGGGTACCCACGGCCAGGAAGATGATGTCGGCGTGGCTGACCGCATCGTCGTAGTCCGACGAGAACAGCAGACGGCCGGCAGCGGCATTGCGCTGCACCAGGCTGTCCAGGCCAGGTTCGTGGATCGGGATGACGCCATCCTTGAGCATCGTAATTTTGCGCGTGTCGACGTCGAGGCACAGCACGGTGTTGCCGACGTCGGCAAAGCAGGCGCCTGACACCAAGCCAACGTAACCAGTCCCGATAACGGAAATTTTCATAATGTATACAGTAGATGAAGCACGCGATGCCCGCGCCGCCGGCCGGAACATCCCATGAAGTGAAGGCTAGCGAAAAGACAAGCAGACTTTCCGCTAGGCTAGGAATCGGTCGAATTTATCATAAATTTCTAATGAGCACGTTACGCACGTTACATTTTTGCTATTAAGCGACGATACGTTCCGTTAGAAAAGACAGGTGTTGCGTTATGTAACATAATAGCCCCCTGCCCGGTCCCCCCGGCCGCCACTTTTTCCGCCACCCATGAAGCTCCTTACATTCAGCACGCTGTTCCCCAACACGGTCAAGCCCAGCCACGGCATCTTCGTCGAAACCCGCCTGCGCTACCTGCTGGGCAGCGGTAAAGTCGCTTCAAAAGTGGTGGCGCCGGTGCCCTGGTTCCCGTCGTCGAACCCGCGTTTCGGCAGCTATGCCGCGTTCGCCGGGGTGCCGCGGCGCGAGACGCGCTACGACATCGACGTGCGCCATCCGCGCTACCTGGTGATCCCGAAAGTCGGGATGACGGTGGCGCCGTGGCTGCTGGCCCAGTCCGCCAAGCAGGAAATCGGCCGCATCATCGACGAGGGCTACGACTTCGACGCCATCGACGCCCATTATTTCTACCCAGACGGCGTGGCCGCGGTCATGCTCGGCAAATATTTCAACAAGCCGGTCGTGATCACCGCACGCGGCACCGACATCAACCTGATTCCGCAGTACGCGCTGCCGCGCAAGCAGCTGATGTGGGCGGCGGAGAACGCCGCCGGCATGATCACGGTGTGCAATGCGCTGCGCGATGAAATGGTCCAGCTCGGCATGCCGGGCGAACGCATCGTCCCGCTGCGCAACGGCGTCGACCTGCAGCGCTTCCAGCCGATGGACCGGCAGGCCGCGCGCACCAAGCTCGGCATCGACGGGTTTACCCTGGTCTCGGTCGGCCTGCTCGATACCCGCAAGGCGCACGACCTGACGATCGGCGCCCTGCCCCTGATGCCGGACGCGAAACTGCTGATCGCCGGCACCGGCCCGGAACGCAAGAACCTGGAAATGCAAGCCCAGCGCCTGGGCGTGGCGGACCGTGTCACCTTCCTCGGCTCGGTGGCCCAGCCCCAGCTGAAAGAGTATTACAACGCCGCCGACGCCATGGTGCTGGCGTCCAGCCGCGAGGGCTGGGCCAACGTGCTGCTGGAATCGATGGCCTGCGGCACCCCGGTGGTGGCCAGCAACGTGTGGGGCACGCCGGAAGTCGTGGCCGCGCCCGAGGGCGGCGTGCTGATGCCGGAGCGCACCTCGGAAGGCATCGCCCGTGCCGTGCGTACCCTGCGCGAGAATTATCCCGACCACGCGGCCACCCGCCGCTACGCCGAGAATTTCAGCTGGGATGCGACCACCGAAGGCCAGATCCAGCTGTTTTCGCGCATCATCGGCGCCGCGCGCCCCTTGTCGAGCGGCCGGCGCGTCGCAGCCTGAGCGAGTATACTGAGCCGGCATCCACATTTCCGGACCGGTATTCAGTAATGGGCTCTTCCCTCAAGCACTACGGCCTCGTCGCCCTCGGGGTGATCCTCGGGGTCGGGGTGACGATGCAGTTTTCCTCGCTGGCGAACAAGCCGGTCGAGGATGGCATGCCGGTCGACGCCCTGCGCCAGGTGGCCAGCGTCTACCGCCTGATCGAGGCCGATTACGTGGAACCGGTCGACCAGCGAAAACTCGTCACGCAGGCCGTGGCGGGAATGGTCGACGCGCTCGATCCGCACTCGGCCTACCTCGACCGCGCCGCCTGGCGCGAGCTGCGCGAGGGCACCGAGGGCAAATTCGTCGGCCTCGGCATCGAGATCGGCCAGAGCGACGAGGGCTATATCAAGATCACCTCCCCGATCGAAGATGCGCCGGCGGCGCGCGCCGGCATCCAGGCCGGCGACCTGATTTCCCACATCGACGGCGCCGCGGTCAAACAGATGGACATGGCATCCGCCATCAAGCGCATGCGCGGGGCGCCGCACAGCAGCGTGGTGCTGACCATCATTCGCAAGGACGCGCCGGCCCCGCTCGAATTCAACCTCGTGCGCGAAGAAATCGTGCAGAAGAGCGTCAAGGGCAGGATCGTCGCGCCCGGCTATGCCTGGATCCGCATCGCGCAATTCCAGGAACCGACCGTGGACGACCTGGCCAATCAACTGGCGGCGCTGGCGCGCGAAGAACCGGCATTGAAAGGCCTGGTGCTCGACCTGCGCAATGACCCGGGCGGCCTGCTGCAGGGCGCGATCGGCGTATCCGCCGCCTTTTTGCCGGCCGGCGCCGAAGTGGTCTCGACCAACGGCCAGCTCGAGGAATCGCGCGCCCGTTTCTATGGCCGCCCCGAGTACTACATGCTGGGACGCGGCATCGACCCGCTGGCCAAGGTGCCGGCGCTGTTCAAGACGGTGCCGATGGTGGTGCTGGTGAACACCGGCTCGGCCTCGGCCTCGGAAATCGTGGCCGGCGCACTGCAGGACTACAAGCGCGCCACCATCGTCGGCAGCCCGACCTTCGGCAAAGGGTCGGTGCAGACCATCCGCCCGCTGTCCGGCGACGCCGCCGTGAAACTCACCACGGCGCGCTACTACACCCCGGGCGGGCGCTCGATCCAGGCGCGCGGCATCCTGCCCGACGTCGCGGTCGACGAAACCGCCGAGGGCGACGGCCTGAACGCGCTGCGCATGCGCGAAGCCGACCTGCAGCGCCACTTGTCGAACGATCGTGACCATGAGGAAGCCACGCGCCACGACGACATCCAGGAACAGATGCGCATCCTGGCCGAGGCGCGCCGCCGCAAGCCGCTCGACTTCGGCAGCGCCGACGATTTCCAACTGGCGCAAGCCCTGCGCCAGCTGCAGGGCTTGCCGGTACAGCTGTCGAAGCGTGCCGCCGCGGCGGCGCCACTGGCCCAGCAGGCACACTGATCCCGCGCAAAGCCTGTCCCCACAGGCTTCCTGCCTAATAAGCATCGTCCGGCGGGGGCGATTCCCACGGCCACGACGATTGTGTAGAATCGCCAGATTCTCCGGGAGTTGCCTCCCGTTATTACCTTGGAAAGCCAAACATGAAATCTGTCGTCATCAGCGGCACCGGCCTGTTCACCCCTCCGCATGCCATCTCGAACGATGAGCTGGTGACTGCCTTCAACGCCTACGTCGCACTGTTCAATGCCGAGAACGCGGACCGGATCGCGGCCGGCGAAGTGAGCGCGCTGGAACCGTCCAGCAGCGCCTTCATCGAAAAAGCCTCGGGCATCAAATCGCGCTACGTGATGGAAAAAGCCGGCATCCTCGATCCGGCCCACATGACCCCGCGCATCAAGGAACGCGCCGACGAAGCACTGTCGCTGCAGGCCGAGATCTGCGTCGCCGCGGCGCGCCAGGCGCTCGAGCGTGCCGGCCGCACCCCCGCCGACATCGACATGGTGCTGGTCGCCGCCAGCAACATGCAGCGCGCCTACCCGGCGATGGCGGTCGAGGTGCAGGATGCGCTCGGCATCGAGGGCTTCGGCTTCGACATGAACGTGGCCTGCTCGTCGGCCACCTTCGCGATCCAGACCGCGGCGAGCGCCGTGCAGACCGGCCAGGCGCGCGCCGTGCTGGTGCTGAATCCGGAAATCACCAGCGCCCACCTGAATTTCCGCGACCGCGACAGCCATTTCATCTTCGGCGACGCCTGCACCGCGATGATCATCGAGGCGGCCGATACCGCCACCAGCGCGCACCAGTTCGACATCCTGGATTCGAAGCTGAAAACCAAGTTCTCGAACAACATCCGCAACAACTTCGGCTTCATGAACCGCTTCGACGAAGCCGGTGTCGGCCTGGCCGACAAACTGTTCCGCCAGCAGGGTCGCAAGGTGTTCAAGGAAGTCTGCCCGATGGCGGCCGAGATGATCCGCGCGACCGTGCAGGGCGCCGGCCTGCAGATCGGCGATATCTCGCGCTTCTGGCTGCACCAGGCCAACCTGAGCATGAACCAGCTGATCATCCGTACCCTGCTCGGCCGCGATGCCGACGCCAACGAGGCGCCGGTGATCCTGGATGCCTATGCGAATACCTCGTCGGCCGGTTCGATCATCGCCTTCCACTCCTACCAGGACGACCTGCCGCGCGGCGCCCAGGGCGTGATCTGCTCGTTCGGTGCCGGTTATTCGATCGGCTGCGTGGTCGTGCGCAAAAAATAAATCCTACCTGAGGCAACTCGGCAGTAACCATCATTCTCAATTTTCCCGAGAATGATGGTAGTTCTACTCCTACAAAGGTGCGCTCCCTCTTCCTCTGGAATACGGGCTTCCCGGCGCGCATGATCTTCCTGTCAGCGCTTCAGCAGCGCAGCACTTGAGGAGGATCAACATGACCAAGCAAAAAGGACCGGACAGCGTCCGTGCACGCGGCATCGCCAAGGAAAAGGCCGTGACCATGACGGTGGCCGAGGGCAGCCAGCAGCCGCGCGCGCCGGGCTGGGTCGCGCCGGGCGGTGCCAGCGTGCAGTCGGCGAATATCGAACAACAGGGTGCGGCGCTGCGGGCGCGCGGTTCACTGCAGGGCGGTAGCGGCGGCGATGATGCGAACGTCGGCAGCCAGCGCGGCGGCGGCGGTGCCCAGCAGGCCGGCTGGAGCGCCCGCCAGAGCGCGCAGCGGATGCAGGCGCGCGGCGAGGAAGACCGCCTGAACGCGTCGCGCCAGTCGGGTTACGGCGGCATGGAACAGCAGCAGAAAGCCGGTTCGCAGGCATCGTCGACCGGACCAGCGGGGTCGCTGCAGACCGGCGCCGGCGGTGCGCGCCAGCACGATCAAACGCAGCAGCCGGCCTCGGATTACGCCAGCCGGCCGGGCAAGAAGGGCAGCAGCGGCGCCGGACAGGACTGAATCACTGTGGTTGGTGGTAGTGGCCGGGTGGAAGTTCACCCGGCCATTTTTTTTGCACGCGCCGGACGCGACCTTTTATACCGGATAGCTTTCCGGCGAACGCAGCTCGGCAAACTGCTCGAGGCTGCCGATGCGCACCGTGACCGGATTCAGGCTGGCCTGCGGCGACATCGCGCGCCAGGCGAATTTCCACTCCTTTTCGCGCGCTTCGGCGGCGGTTTTCGAGAACGCCAGGCCGAGGCGCGAGCGCATGCCGTATTCGACCGGGCCGTCGATGCCGGCCCAGTTGGGCAGCGTGCGTTGCACGGCGCGGTGCAGGCGCTCGCCGAAGGCCTCCGCATCATGGATGACCAGGCAGCTGTCGGCCGGGCCGAGCACGGTGAACAGTTCCTTGTTCCACTCCTGCGCGAAGGAGACCACCAGGAAGCCGTTGGCGGGCACCAGGCGGAACTGGCCGGCGCTGAGCGCCTGTTCCAGTTCGCTGCGCAGACCGTAGCGGTACAGGGTCGGGGGTCGTTGGTAGTCTTGCATGGTGATTCGAGGCTTTCAAAAGGGGTCAATGCGTCGTCGTCATCTGCTGCGGCTCGGGCGCCGGCGTGTCGTGCAGGTGCATGCGCATGTAGCGGAACGAGACGAAGACTTCGCGCAACAGGAAGGTGAAGCTGGCAATCAGGGCAATCATGGCGATCACGAACATGCCGGCGATATAGCGGTCGAGCGGCAGGTTGGCGGTGTCGCCCAGGAACAGGCAGGCGATCACGACGCAGATCAGGAAGCCGCACAGGGTACTGGCGGTAAGCGCGTAGTTGATCAGCTGCCAGCGCACGTACAGCACATCCAGCTCTTCGTGGCATTCGACGTTCGGCCCCTTGCGCAGCTGCTCCTTGAGCACGCGCGTACGGTCGATGATGCGCCCCAGGCGGTTCATCAGCACGGTGAGCTTGGTGGCGACACCGGTCAGCAGGAACACGGGCGCGATCGACAGCTGGATCACGTGGCCGATGTCGTTGGTCTGGATGTTCATGGCTTTCCTCAGTCGAAGCGGCCGTGGCGTTTGAACTGTTCGGTGGCGCCGACCAGCGCGCGTGCGATGCCGGTTTCGAGCGCGCCGTGGCCGGCGTCCGGGATCATGCGCATGCGCGATCCCGGCCAGGCCTGCTGCAGGCGGTAGGCCGCCAGCGGCGGGCAGATCACGTCGTAGCGTCCCTGCACGATCACGCCCGGCAGGTGCGCGATCCGTCCCATGTTGCGGATCAGCTGGTCGTCCTCGAGGAAGGCGCCGTTCGCCATGTAGTGCGCTTCCAGGCGGCCGACGCCGAGGTCGAGCGTGTCCGACGCGCTTTCCTCTTCCTGCGGCAGCAGGAACACGCGGCGGCCCTCGAAGCGGCTCCAGGCGCGCGCCGCCGGCCAGAACTGCTGCGGATCGTCGCACAGCAGGCGGGTCGCATAGGCCTTGAGCAGGTCGCCGCGTTCCTCGGCCGGGATCGGGGCGATGAACTCGTCGTACAGCTCCGGATAGAACCACTGCACGCCGTACAGAAAGAAGTCGATCTCGGCCGGGGTGCACAGGAAGATCCCGCGCAGCACGAAGCCGAGGCAGCGTTCCGGGTGCGCCTGCCCATAGGCAAGCGCCAGCGTCGACCCCCAGGAACCGCCGAACACCAGCCAGCGCTCGATGCCGAACATGGCACGCAGGCGCTCGATGTCCGCGATCAGCAACTGGGTCGTGTTGTTGCGCCATTCGCCCAGCGGGGTCGATTTGCCGGCGCCGCGCTGGTCGAACAGGATCACGCGGTAGGCGCTGGGATCGAAGAAGCGGCGGTGCTGGGGAGATAAACCCGCGCCCGGGCCGCCGTGCAGGAAGATCACCGGAATGCCGTTCGGGTTGCCCACCTCTTCCCAGTAGATCGTGTGCAGGTCGTCGACGGCGAGCATGCCATGGCGGTTGGGCAGGACGGGCGGGAACAGCGACTGCGGGGTGGCGGGCATGGGATTACGTTCTGGTTGAAGCGACAATTGATTGTAACTTAATGCCCGGCTGCTTCAGAAGAAGGTATTGCAGGCCCCGCGCACCAGGTAATCGTCGTCGACCGCCAGCAGCAGCGGCCAGCGGTCGAAGGTGGCGCAGGGATGCGAGATGCCCCAGGCGCCGTGGGCCAGCTGGGCGCCGAACAGCTGCGGGCACATGGTGGTCTTGCCGTGCGGCGCCAGCAGGACGCCGTGGCGCGCGCAGAAATCGCGCATCCACGCCAGGTTGTGCTCCAGCGCCCTCAGCTTCAGGACGCCGACCGGGAAGCCGGTGTCGCCGCGCAGCACGTTCCAGCCCTGCACGCCGATCGCGCCCTGGCGCAAGGGCGCGCTGATCGGCAAGCCCTTGATGCCCGGCTGCAGCCATTGTTCTTCCAGGCTCGACGGGGACAAGGCACCGTGGGGCAGGATCATGGCGTCTCCCCTGCGGCCCCGCGGCGCCCCATTTCATCGTCGAGGTCGGCGCGCAGCAGCCCGGCCGTCGGCATCACGTCGCGCGCGCCGGGCGTATAGAACACGCCGGTGACGAGGCCGTCCTGCTCCAGCTGCGGCAGCAGTTCCGTCATCAGTTCGTCCAGCGCGAAGGATTGCGGCGCATAGCCGGTCCACTCGTAGTCGGCGCAGACCTGCGCGAATTCGCTGTCCGGCCACAGCGGGAACACCAGCGTGCCGTCCTCCTTCTTCGCCAGCGCCCAGCCCTGGCGGTACAGGCCCCAGACCACGCCGGTCTCGGCCACGCGCTTGACGAAATACGCGTAGCGCTGCGGTCCGGGCAGCATCACCACCGCTTGCAGTTGTCGGGTATCGATCGCCATCGCCGCCTTTCAATATCTGGGTGCGGATCGTTTGTACGCAGCATACGACAAGCCGCGCCAGGTGAGGCGCGAGACTCCTGTTGCTCAACAGCGTCAATAAAAACGTGTCAAAGGCCAAAATAATTACAGCCATTGTCAAAATTCAATGTTTTATTGCAAAATTTTGCGATAATTCTCGATTGCACCTGATTTATTACTTATTTCCTTACTTGACCTCATCATGCAGCCCAAATTCTCCGCTTACCTGGACATAGTACGGTTTCTGGCTGCCCTGGCGGTGTTCCTGGGTCATGCCGCGGGCACCAACTGGACCCAGGGGTTCCTGTGGCAGCTGGGCGTCTATGGCGATACCTGCGTGGTCATTTTCTTCGTCCTGTCCGGCTTCGTGATCGCCTGGGTGGCCGAAAACAAGGAAGGCAACTGGTGGACCTATGGCGCCAACCGCGTTGCAAGGCTGTGGTCGGTCATCATCCCGGCCCTGGTCCTGACCTTCGTGATCGATTACTTTGGCGTCAGGATGGCGCCCGCGCTGTACCTCGACCAGCCCTGGTTCAACGGCGACCATCTCGGCCTGCGCTATCTGGCATCCCTGTTCCTGGTGCACGAGGTATGGCATATCAACTACGCACCGGGCATCAATCAACCGTTCTGGTCGCTTGGTTACGAGGCGTTTTATTACCTCGCCTTTGGCGTGTTGACGTTTTGTAAGGGACACAAGAAATACCTGGTGCTGGCAGCCCTGTTCCTGCTCGGCGGGCCGCTGATGCTGGCGTTGCTCCCAGTGTGGATGAGCGGCGTCCTTGCCTATCGCACCTGCAAGAACCGGAGCTTGCCGGTACCGGCCGCGTTCGCCGTTTTCGTGGCAAGCGGCTTGCTGCTGCTGATGTCGCCAACGCTGCGTTCCGCAGTCAGCTTCCAATGGATGGGCCAGGAAATCGGTGGCCGTTATCTCGACGCCATCCTGTTCTTCGCGAACCTGGTCGCAGCCCATGGCCTATTCAAGCAGGGTGCGCCATTGCCGCCGCGCATGGCGCATGCTATCAAGAAGATCGCCGCCACGACTTTCGTGCTCTACCTGTTCCACCGGCCCTTGATCCAGTTGTTCAGCTACATCGGCCCCGCGGATGCGGGTAGCTGGGGCCGGCGCGCGCTGGTCATCGGCGCCACGCTGGCCATCGTCGCAGTGGCGACACCCATGTGCGAACAATTCCAGCGCTTTTTACGCGTCTTGTGTCTGCGCTGGCTGACGCCGCGGCCCGCCAGCCGTCCGGCGGTGCTGGCGATGCATGCCGTCAAAGCTCCGCTAGCACCGGAATACGAACTGCTCAAGCACGACTGATCACGGCCCGGCCCGCGCCTGCTGGTCGTCCAGCAGTGGCTGCACGCGCCGCGTGAAGCTTGCAGCAATTCCAGCATCGCTTCGCCATGCGAGCGCAGCTGCCGCCGCCTCCGTTGTGCGCGCCCCCCGGCTTCATCCGGCACGCAGGATAGCTGCGCTTCGGCCGGAGGAAGCGCCTGGCCGGCCGCAGGGCACGCTGCAAATACTGGGACTTCTGCTGGGTTGGGACACGCTGCTTTGGCCCAGACAAGAAAACACCGCCCGCGGGCGGTGCCGGGTGGCACTACCCTACGCTACGACTTACTGCATGTGCTGGCCGCCGTTGATGGCGATGTTGGCCCCGGTCACGAATGCAGCTTCGTCCGAGGACAGGTACGCCACCAGGCCGGCGACTTCTTCCGGCTTGCCCAGGCGGCCCATCGGGATCTGCGGCAGGATCTTGCTTTCCAGGACTTCGCTCGGGATGTCGGTCACCATCTTGGTGCCGATATAGCCCGGCGAAATCG
>JAKOOD010000379.1 GCA_022701635.1 Burkholderiaceae bacterium
CCTGCACGTTCACGCGCAGGTAGTAGCTGGTGCGGATGTCGTCCATCGGCAGGATCGGCACGTCGGCCAGTTCGCCCGGATGGAAGGCCAGGTGCGGCACGCGCGAGTACGGATCGACCGTGGCCGAGCGGGTCACGTCGACCAGGTCGGCGATGACGGCGGAGGCGGTCGGTTCGGCGCCGGCACCCTTGCCGTAGTACAGGGTGGTGCCGACGGCATCGGCTTTCACCAGCACCGCGTTCATCGCGCCTTCGACGTTGGCGATCAGGCGCGCGGCCGGGATCAGGGTCGGGTGCACGCGCAGTTCGATGCCTTCGTTGCCGTCGACGAAGCTGCGGCGCGTGATGCCCAGCAGCTTGATGCGGTAGCCGAGCTGTTCGGCGTAGCGCAGGTCGACCGCCTGCAGCTGGCTGATGCCTTCCACGTGGGCGCCGCCGAACTGCATCGGGATGCCGAAGGCGATCGCGGCCATGATGGTCAGCTTGTGGGCGGCGTCGACGCCTTCGATATCGAAGGTCGGGTCGGCTTCGGCATAGCCCAGCTCCTGCGCCTGCTTCAGCACGGTGCCGAAGTCGAGGCCCTTGTCGCGCATTTCGGACAGGATGAAGTTGGTGGTGCCGTTGATGATGCCGGCCACCGATTCGATGCGGTTGGCGGCCAGGCCTTCGCGCAGCGCCTTGATGATCGGGATGCCGCCGGCGACGGCGGCTTCGAAGGCCACCATCACGCCCTTTTCCTGGGCGGCGGCAAAGATTTCGTTGCCGTGCTGGGCCAGCAGCGCCTTGTTGGCGGTGACCACGTGCTTGCCGTTGGCGATCGCCTGCAGCACCAGTTCGCGCGCGAGGTCGTAGCCGCCGATCAGTTCGACGACGATGTCGATGTCGGGGTTGTTCACCACGGCGAAGGGGTCGCTCACGACGTCGCAATAGTCGTCGACGACGCGGCGCGCGCGTTCGAGGTTGCGGGCGGCGACCATCGCGATTTCGATGCCGCGCCCGGCGCGGCGGCGGATGTCTTCCTGGTTGCGCTGGAGGACGTGGAAGGTACCGGCACCGACGGTGCCGATGCCCAGCAGGCCAACTTTGATGGGTTTCATTTTATTAATATCTAGTAATCGTTCTCAGCGCGCGTGGCGGCGCCGGTAACCGTCGAGGAAGCGCGCGATGCGGCCGCACGCGTCGGTCAGGTCGTCGGTATTGGGGAGGAACACCAGGCGGAAGTGATCCGGGGTGTGCCAGTTGAAGCCGGTGCCTTGCACCAGCAGGACTTTTTCCTCGGACAGCAGTTCGCAGATGAATTGCTGGTCGTCCGCGATCGGATAGATCTTCGGGTCGAGGCGTGGGAACATGTACAGCGCCGCTTTTGGCTTGACGCAGGACACACCCGGAATATCGGTCAGTAACTTGTGGGCCAGGTCGCGCTGGCGTGCCAGGCGGCCGCCCGGCGCCACCAGCTCGGCGATGCTCTGGCGCCCGCCGAGCGCGGTCTGGATCGCGAACTGGCCCGGCGCGTTGGCGCACAGGCGCATCGAGGCCAGCATGTTCAGGCCTTCGATGTAGTCTTTCGCATGGCGCTTCTCGCCCGACACCACCATCCAGCCGGCGCGGTAGCCGCAGGAACGATAGTTCTTCGACAGGCCGTTCAGGGTCACGAACAGCACGTCGTCGGCCAGCGAGGCCAGGGAGATATGCTCGGCGCCGTCGTACAGCGTCTTGTCGTAGATTTCGTCGGCGTAGATGATCAGGCCGTGCTGGCGCGCCAGTTCGACGATCTCCAGCAGCACGTCGCGCGAGTACAGCGCGCCGGTCGGGTTGTTCGGGTTGATGACGACGATCGCGCGCGTGTTCGGCGTGATCTTCTTGCGCATGTCCTCGATGTCCGGCATCCAGCCGGCCTGCTCGTCGCAGATGTAGTGCACCGGGTTGCCGCCGGCCAGGCTGACGGCGGCGGTCCACAACGGGTAGTCGGGGGCCGGTACCAGCACTTCGTCGCCGCCGTTCAGCAGGCCCTGCATCGCCATCACGATTAGTTCCGACGCACCATTGCCCAGATAAATGTCGTCGATCTTGACGCCGCCGATGTTCTTGCCCTGGGTATAGTGCATCACCGCCTTGCGGGGTGCGAACATGCCCTTGGAATCGGTGTAGCCGGCGGCGCCGTGCATGTTGCGGATCATGTCTTCCACGATCTCGTCGGGCGGGTCGAAACCGAACACGGCCAGGTTGCCGATGTTCAGCTTGATGATCTTCTGGCCGTCTTCTTCCATCTGGCGCGCTCTGTCGAGCGCCGGGCCGCGGATCTCATAACACACGTCGTCGAGCTTGTTGGATTTCAAAATCGGTCGCAAAATGTCACCTCTAGGCTATGTGCCGCAGGACTACCTGCGACTTCGCATTGTTGCAATGCGAAAAATTCCATTCTGCCCAATAGAGCCGGATTAAGCAACCGGCGCTCTTGCGGACCAGGACTGCGGACTGCGGGCACGGCCGCCAAACCAGTTACAATATTCGGCCGCCTGCCATACCGGCCGGCCTTCTCATGATTGCTTTCCACCATGAAGCTCCACACCAGCAGCACTGAAAAATACCAGACGGTGACCGGCTACGACCACACCGGCGTCGAAATCAATGCCCAGCGCTTCGATTACAGCGTGCTGGTGATGCCGGAAGTGGCGCCGCGTCCGTGGAACGTGACGCGCTTCGAAGACCTGACCGCGGCCCACTTCGAGCAGATCGCGGCGGACAAGCCGGACGTGGTCATCCTCGGCACCGGCGAGCGCCAGCGCTTCGTGCACCCGCGCCTGGTCGCCAGCTTGTCGAACGCGCGCATCGGCGTCGAGAGCATGGACAGCCATGCCGCCTGCCGCACCTACAACATCCTGATGGGCGAGGGCCGCAAGGCGGTCCTCGCGCTGATCCTGGAAGGCACTCAGGCCGGCGCATGAACGATCTGCACCGGAACCGGACGCTGAACTGGACCCTGCTGATCGTTTTTGCCGCCGCATTGCTCTACGTACTGGGCGTGCGCACCCTGGTGCCGCCCGATGAAGGCCGCTACGCCGAGATGGCGCGCGAGATGTTCGCCAGCGGCGACTGGATCACCACGCGCCTGAACGGCATCAAGTACTTCGAGAAGCCGCCGCTGCAGACCTGGATGAACGCGCTCAGTTTCCAGCTGTTCGGCGTCGGCGAATGGCAGGCGCGTCTCTGGACCGGCCTGTGCGGCCTGCTCGGCGTGGTCGTCACCGGCATCGCCGGCCGCCGGGTGTTCGGTGACCGCATCGGCTTCTATGCCGCGCTGGTGCTCGGCTCCTCGTTCTACTGGGTCGCCTGCAGCCAGGCCAATTCCCTCGACATGAGCCTGGCGTCGATGATGACGCTGGCCCTGTGCGGCCTGCTGGTGGCGCAGCGCGACGCTGCCACGCCCGTGGAGCGGCGCAACTGGATGCTGCTGTGCTGGGCCGGCATGGCGCTGGCGGTGCTGGCCAAGGGCCTGATCGGGCTGGTGCTGCCGGGCGCGGTGCTGGTGCTGTACACCCTGTTCGCGCGCGACCTGCGTATCTGGACGCGCCTGCACCTGGTGCAAGGATTGCTGCTGTTCCTGCTGATCGCCGCGCCCTGGTTCGTGCTGGTCGCGCTGAAGAACCCGGAGCAGCCGCATTTCTTCTTCATCCACGAACACTTCGACCGCTTCCTGAAGACCGAGCACCACCGCGAAGCGCCGTGGTGGATCTTCTTCGCGCTGATCGCCGCCGGCAGCGTGCCCTGGCTCGGCGTGCTGCTGCAAAGCCTGGTGCTGGGCGTGCGCCGGGTCGCCGATGCCGACAGCGCGTCCGATGCCGGCCCCGGCCCCGGCGCGCCGCGGCGTTTCCGTCCGCGCCTGATGCTGTTCATCTGGATCGCGTTCATCACCCTGTTCTTCACCAAGTCGCATTCCAAGCTGCCCGGCTACATCGTGCCGGTATTCCCGGCGCTGGCGCTGCTGGTCGCGCTCTACCTCGACGTCGGCACCCGCCGCAGCCGCATGCTGACCGCCGGCCTGAGCGCGCTGCTGGGCGCCGCCCTGCTCGCCTTCGTGCCCTTCATGGCGCGCCTGGCCAAGCATCCGGGCGAGGACCTGGTCTATGCCGCCTGCCAGCCGTGGGTGCTGGCGGCCGGGCTGGTACTGCTGGTCGGCGGACTGCTGTCGATGCTGTACGCGCGCCAGATGGTGCGCGACCTGTCGGTCCTGGTCCTGGCCATCGCCGGCTTTGGCGCGACCCAGCTGCTGCTGGCCGGCTTCGAGCCGATCGCCGCGGTGCGCGCCGGCACCGGCGTGCTGCCGGCACTCAAGGCGGCGGGCGCGATGGATCCCGCCACCCGGGTGTACGCGGTCGGCATGTACGAGCAGTCGCTGACCTTTTACATGGGGCGCCCGGTGACGCTGGTCGCCTACCTCGACGAATTCGAATTCGGCCTGCAGCAGCAGCCGCAGCTGGCCATCCCGACGGTCGCCGCCTTCCGCGACGCCTGGCACCGCGATGCCCTCGCCGGCCGGCGCAGCGTCGCCATCACCAAGCCGGACATCGCGGCCGACCTGCTGGCGCAGGGCCTGGCGGCGCGTATCGTGGCCGCCGACGCGCGCCGTGCCGTGCTCGTCAACATCATTCCCACCACCCACGCATCTCAATGAACCTTGCCACTTTCGGATTCATCATTACCGGCGTGCTGCTCAACGCGGCCGCCCAGCTGCTGCTCAAGGCCGGCACCAATGCCCTCGGCGGCGCCATCCACCTGACCGCCAGCAACTGGTTCGGCACCTTCGTCAAGGTCGCCACCCAGCTCCCGATCCTGGCCGGCCTGGCCTGCTATGTGGTGTCGCTGGTGGTCTGGATCATGGGCCTGTCGCGCACCGACGTGACCATCGCCTATCCGATGCTGTCGCTCGGCTACGTGGCGGCGGCGCTCGGCGCCTGGCTGTTCCTGGGGGAAGTCGTGCCGCCGCAGCGCCTGGTTGCGCTGGGCGTGATCATCCTCGGGGTGGTGCTGCTGGCACGGTCCTAACATATCGTTTTTGTAATCCGCAAGGCGGCGGGCTGCTGCTACAATCGCCCGCCGGGCCGGCGATCCAGCCGCCCATCAGAATCCTTCACAAGAATTCCAACAGACCACCATGACTGCCGAGCTGCCCTTCCTTCCCTTTTCCCGGCCCACCATCGACGAGGAAACCATCGCCGCCGTCGGCGAGGTGCTGCGCTCCGGCTGGATCACCACCGGTCCCAAGAACCAGGCCTTCGAAGCCCTGTTGTCCGACTACTTCGGCGGACGCCCGGTGCGCACCTTCAATTCCGGCACCTGCACGATGGAGATCGCGCTGCGCATCGCCGGCATCGGCGCCGGCGACGAAGTGATCACCACCCCGATTTCATGGCCGGCCACCGCCAACGTCGTGATCGAAGTCGGCGCCACCCCGGTGTTCGCCGACATCGACCCGGTCACCCGCAACATCGACCTCGACAAGCTGGAAGCCGCGATCACGCCGCGTACCAAGGCCATCATCCCGGTCTTCCTGTCCGGCCTGCCGGTCGACATGGACCGCCTGTATGCGATCGCGGACAAGCACAAGCTGCGCGTGATCGAGGATGCGGCGCAGGCGCTGGGCGCGACCTGGAACGGCAAGCGCATCGGCTCCTTCGGCGACTTCGTGTCGTTCAGCTTCCAGGCCAACAAAAACCTGACCACCGGCGAAGGCGGCTGCCTGGTCCTGAACAACCTGGAAGAAGCGCGCCTGGCCGAGAAATACCGCCTGCAGGGCGTGACCCGCAGCGGCGTCGACGGCATCGACGTCGACGTCCTCGGCGGCAAGTACAACATGAGCGACATCATGGCGGCCATTGGCCTGGGCCAGATGAAGCAGCTCGAGAAGCTGACCGCCCACCGCGCCGAACTGGCGCGCCACTATTTCGACTGCTTCGGCCCCGACTTCGAACAGGAAACCGGCGCCCAGCTGCCGCTGCAGGCCTTCGGCAGCAGCAACTGGCACCTGTTCCAGATCATCCTGCCGGACAACGGCCCCGGCACGCGCGCCGACTTCATGACGCGCCTGCAGAAGGAGCACAACGTCGGCACCGGCTACCACTACGCGCCGATCCACCTGTTCACGCTGTACCGCGAGCGCGGCTTCAAGGAAGGCATGTTCCCGGTCGCCGAAAAAATCGGGCGCCTGACCGTGACCCTGCCGATGTTCAATGCCATGACCCTGCTCGAGGTCGAACGCGCGGTGAAAGCGGTGAAAGCGGTGCTGGCAAAATGACGCTGCTGGACATCAAGCCGGAAGTCTCGGTCGTCATCCCGGTCTACAACGAAGAAGCCGGCCTGGCCAACCTGTTCGCGCGCCTGTATCCGGCGATGGACAAGCTGGGCATCCCCTACGAGATCCTGTTCGTCAACGACGGCAGCCGCGACCGCTCGGTCTCGATCCTGGCCGAGCAGTACCGCGCGCGCCCGGACGTGACGCGCGTGGTGATTTTCAACGGCAACTACGGCCAGCACATGGCGATCCTGGCCGGCTTCGAGCAGACTCACGGCGAGATCGTGATCACGCTCGATGCCGACCTGCAGAACCCGCCGGAAGAGATCCACAAGCTGATCGCCAAGATACGCGAGGGCTACGACTACGTCGGTTCGATCCGCCGCAAGCGCCAGGATTCGGCCTGGCGCACCTATGCGTCCAAGGCCATGAACCGGCTGCGCGAGCGGATCACCAACATCAAGATCACCGACCAGGGCAACATGCTGCGCGCCTACGGCCGCAACGTGATCGACCTGGTCAACCAGTGCGGCGAGGTGAACACCTTCGTGCCGGCCCTCGCCTACAAGTTCGCGCGCAGGCCGACCGAGATCATCGTCGAGCACGAAGAACGCGCGGCCGGCGAGTCGAAGTATTCGCTGTACAGCCTGATCCGCCTGAACTTCGACCTGATGACCGGCTTCTCGCTGGTGCCGCTGCAGCTGTTCTCGCTGATGGGCATGGTGCTGTCGCTGCTGTCGGCGCTGCTGGTGATCGTGCTGGTGGTGCGCCGCCTGATCGTCGGGTCCGAGGCCGATGGCCTGTTCACGCTGTTCGCGATCGCCTTCTTCTTCATGGGCGTGATCCTGTTCGGCATCGGCCTGGTCGGCGAATACGTTGGGCGCATCTACCAGCAGGTGCGGGCGCGGCCGCGGTATGTGGTGGCGACCGTCTTGCAGGGCATGCCGGGTGAGCGCGATGTGGATGGCGTCGAGAAGCGCAAGATCGTGCGCTGAGCTGCGAGAGGTCCCACACAAGTAGAACCGTCATTCCCGCGAAAGCGGGAATCCATACTGAGCCGCCGAAGTCGGAAACTTGTCTGACAGCTTGAGTCTCAGATTTCTGATGCTCAGCATGGGTCCCCGCTTTCGCGAGGACGACGGTGTGCTTAGGCAAACTTATATTCACCGCTATGAACACTCCCCAACAACGCGCAGTCGTCTTCGCCTACCACAACGTCGGCGTACGCTGCCTGAAAGTCCTGCTCGCCGGCGGCGTCGACGTCGCCCTGGTCGTCACCCACCAGGATAGCGCCAGCGAGAATATCTGGTTCGAATCCGTGGTCTCGGTCTGCGAGACCGAGGGCATTCCCTACATCACCCCGGACGATCCGAAGGCACCCGACCTGCTGGCGCAAATCCAGGCCGCGCAGCCGGACCTGCTGTTCAGCTTCTATTACCGCCACATGCTGCCGCAGGCGATCCTGGACGTGGCGCCGGCCTACAACATGCACGGTTCGCTGCTGCCGCGCTTCCGCGGCCGCGCGCCGGTGAACTGGGCGGTGCTGCACGGCGCCACCGAAATCGGCGCCACGCTGCACGAGATGACGGTCAAACCCGACGCCGGCGCCATCGTGGCCCAGCAGGCGGTGCCGATCCTGCCCGACGATACCGCCTTCGAGGTATTCGGCAAGGTGACGGTGGCGGCCGAGCTGGCGCTCTACAACGTGCTGCCGGCGCTGCTGGCCGGCACCGCGCCGCGCATCCCGAACGACCTCGGCCAGGGCAGCTACTTCGGCGGACGCAAGCCGGAAGACGGCCGCATCGACTGGAACAAGCCGGCCGCGGACGTGTATAACCTGCACCGCGCGGTGGCGCCGCCCTACCCCGGCGCCTTCACCGACATCGGCACCGGCGCCGGCACCCAGCGCTACGTCATCGAACGCGCCCGCCCCTACCGTGGCAACAGCGGCGACATCGCCGGCTTGCCGCCCGGATTGGCAGTCGTGGATAATGCGATCGTCGGCGTATGCGGCGACGGCCGCGCACTGGCAATCCACAGTCTTCTGCACGACGGCGAACGCATGTCGGCCGCCGCCCTGCAGGCGCAACTCGCACAGGCTCAATAAATCACTATGAAAAAAGTCCTCATCCTCGGCGTCAACGGCTTCATCGGCCACCATCTTTCCAAGCGCATCCTCGAGACCACCGACTGGGAAGTCTACGGCATGGACATGCAGTGCGAGCGCATCAAGGATTTCCTCGATCATCCGCGCATGCACTTCTTCGAAGGCGACATCACGATCAACAAGGAATGGGTCGAGTACCACGTCAAGAAATGCGACGTGATCCTGCCGCTGGTGGCGATCGCCACGCCGTCGACCTACGTGAAGGAACCGCTGCGCGTGTTCGAACTCGACTTCGAGGCCAACCTGCCGATCGTGCGCTCGGCCGCGAAGTACAAGAAACACCTGATCTTCCCGTCGACCTCGGAAGTCTACGGCATGAGCCAGGATGCCGAATTCGACCCGGAAAACTCGAGCCTGGTCTACGGCCCGATCAACAAACCGCGCTGGATCTACGCCTGCGCCAAGCAATTGATGGACCGCGTGATCTGGGGCTACGGCATGGAAGGCTTGAACTTCACGCTGTTCCGTCCGTTCAACTGGATCGGCGCCGGCCTCGATTCGATCCACACCCCGAAGGAAGGCTCGTCGCGCGTGCTGACCCAGTTCTTCGGCCATATCGTGCGCGGCGAACCGATCCAGCTGGTCGACGGCGGCCACCAGAAGCGCGCCTTCACCTACGTCGACGACGGCATCGCGGCGCTGATGAAGATCATCGAGAACAAGGACGGCCAGGCCAGCGGCCAGATTTATAACGTGGGCAACCCGGTCAACAATTTCTCGATCCGCGACCTGGCCGACATGATGTTGAAGCTCGCTGCCGAATACCCGGAATATGCCGAGGGCGCGAAGAAAGTGCAGATCACGGAAACCAGTTCCGGTGCCTACTACGGCGCCGGCTACCAGGACGTGCAGAACCGCGTGCCCAAGATCGAGAACACGATGAACGACCTGGGCTGGGCACCGACGGTGTCGATGGCCGACGCCCTGCGCCATATCTTCGACGCCTACCGCGGCCAGGTCGGCGAAGCCAAGGCACTGGTGGATTGAACGGATGACGCCTGCGCCGCTGCTGGTCCTGAAAATCGACGTCGACACCTACCGCGGCACGCGCGAAGGGGTCCCCAACCTGGTGCGCATGCTGACGCGGCATGCGGCCGGGGCCACCTTCCTGTTCTCGCTCGGACCGGACCACACCGGCTGGGCGATGCGGCGCGCGCTGCGTCCGGGTTTTTTCCAGAAGGTCTCGCGTACTTCCGTGGTCGAGCACTACGGCATCAAGACGCTGATGTACGGCGTGCTGCTGCCCGGTCCCGACATCGGCGCCAAGACGGCTGCGGAAATGCGCGCGGTGCGCGACGCCGGCTTCGAGTGCGGCATCCACACCTGGGACCACGTCTACTGGCAGGACCACGTCCGCACCCGCGACAAGGCCTGGACCGATGCCAGCATGCAAAAAAGCGAGCAGCGTTATCGAGCGGTGTTCGGCGAAGCGCCGCACACCCACGGCGCCGCCGGCTGGCAGATGAACCAGTACGCCTTTGCGCGCCACGACAGCGCCGGCTACCGCTACGCCTCCGATGGCCGTGCC
>JAKOOD010000384.1 GCA_022701635.1 Burkholderiaceae bacterium
GCATCGTCGGCCTGGGCCGCATCGGCAAGGACATCGCGCGCCGCCTCGAACCCTTCGGCGTGGCGCTGGCCTACCACGGCCGCAGCGACCAGAACCTGGCCTGGCGCTACGAGCCGGACCTGGCGGCGCTGGCGCGCGACGTCGACATCCTGATCGTGGTGGCGCCGGGCGGCCCCGATACCACGCACCTGGTCGACGCGCGCGTACTGGCGGCACTCGGGCCGCAGGGCTGGCTGGTGAACGTGGCACGTGGCTCGGTGGTCGACCAGCCCGCGCTGCTGGATGCGCTGGAGCAGGGCACCATCGCCGGTGCGGCGCTGGACGTGTTCCACAACGAACCGGCCATCGACCCGCGCTTCTTCACGCTCGACAACGTGATGCTGACGCCGCACCTGGGCAGCGCCACGCGCGAGACGCGGGCGGCGATGGCGCAGCTGATGCTGGATAACCTGCGGACCTGGTTCCGCAGCGGGCGGGCGTTGACGCCGGTGAGCACACGCTGAGTTAGCAATCACCGTCATTCCCGCGAAAGCGGGAATCCATGCAGAACATGAGGTACGAGAGCGCATGCACGCGTCATCTACTTCGAATGGGTTTGCGTGCCAGGTCACTCAGCATGGATCCCCGTTTTCACGGGGATGACGGTGTCTATGATGCTCGGGTACGTATTGCATACCCGACGCGGCCACGCATCAATTCGCCATGTTCCGCGCCACAATCGCATCCGTAGCCTGCCGCGCCTGCTGCAAGGGCTGGTCCAGCACATTGGTCGCGTAAGCCGCGCTCGGCGCCGCCACGGTCCCCAGCGCGCTGCCACCCTGCGCACTGATGTCGACGTCGACGGTCGCCGACAACCCCACCCGCAGCGGATGCGCCGCCAGTTCCTTCGGGTCCAGCGAGATGCGCACCGGCACCCGCTGCACCACCTTGATCCAGTTGCCGCTGGCGTTCTGCGCCGGCAGCAGCGAGAAGGCGCTGCCGGTGCCGGCGCCCAGGCCGACCACCTTGCCGTGGTAAGTCACCTTGCTGCCGTAGATGTCGGCCTCGATGGTGGCCGGCTGGCCGACGCGGATGTCGCGCAGTTCCGATTCCTTGAAGTTGGCGTCGACCCACAGCTGGTCGAGCGGCACGATCGACAGCAGCGGTGCGCCCGGGGCGATGCGGCTGCCGACCTGCACGCTGCGCTTGGCGACGTAGCCGCTCACCGGCGCCACGATGGCGTTGCGGCGCGCGGCCAGCCAGGCGCCCAGGTACTCGGCCTTGGCGGCCAGCACGGTCGGGTGCTCGGCCGGGGCCACGCCGGCCACCGACACGCGCGCGCCCGCGAGCTGGCGCTGCGCGACGTCCAGCCCGGCTTTCGCATCGTCGACGGCGCGACGCGCGTGCGCCACGTCTTCGCCCGAGACCACGTTGTCCGCCGCCAGCGGCAGGCGCCGCGCCAGGTCTTCCTGCGCCGTCTTCAGGGCCACGCGGCGCTGTTCGATCAGCGCCTGGTACTGCTCGACGTTGGTATAGCGCTCGCGCTGCTGGCGCACGGCCTGGCCCAGCCTGGCTTCGGCCTGCGCCAGGTTGACGGCGGCGTCGGCCGGGTCCAGCTTGACGATCTCGGTGCCGGCTTTTACCAGCTGCGTTTCGTCGGCGCGGATCTCGACCACGCTGCCGTTCACCTGCGAGGAAACGTTGACCAGGTTGCCGCCGACGTAGGCGTTGTCGGTCTCGACGCGCTTGGCCGCGACCAGCGTGTAATAGGCGCCGTAGCCGATGCCGGCGGCGACGAAGGCGGCGGTGATCGCCAGCAGGACCAGCCTGCGCTTGCCGGGTTGTGGGGTGGTGTCGGTGCTCATGGTTATCGTGCCTTCGGTGTGTTCTGGACGGATGCGGTCTGGATGGCGGGCGCGCGGTAGCCGCCGCCGAGCGCCTTGACCAGCGCGACCTGGGTCTGCAGGCGGGCGTCGAGCAGCTGCAGGTCGGTGTCGCGCTGGCGCAGCAGGGTCTGTCTTGCCTGCAGCACGGCGGCGCGGTCGGCCAGGCCGCGTTGCTGGCGCGCTTCGGCATTCGCGGCCAGGCGCGCGCTGGCTTCCAGCGCGGCGGCGTGCGAGGCCGACTCGCGCTCCAGGCCCTGCAGCGTCGCGCCTTCCATGGCGACGTCGCGCACCGCGTTCAGCACCGCCTCGTTGTACTCGGCGACCAGGGTGTCGCGCTCGGCGCGCGCCACGCCCAGCTGGGCCTTCAGGCGGCCACTGTCGAACAGCGGCAGGTCGAGGGTGGCGCCGACCAGCGGCGTGCGGCTCGGGTAGCGCAGCAGCTTGCCGACCGAGACCGCGTCCAGGCCGATCGAGCCCACCAGGTTGATGTCGGGGCGGAAGGCCAGTTCGCTGGCGGTCACGCGCCCCAGTTGCGCCTCGACGCGCCAGCGCGCGGCCTGCAGGTCGGGACGGCGCGCCAGCAGTTCCAGGCCGAGTGCGCGCGGCAGGGCGTTGGCGGCGGGCGCCGGCTGGCAGTGCGCCAGCGCCGCCAGGGCGTCGGCGTCGCCGCCCAGCAGCGCGCGCAGCGTCTCGCGTTCGCGCGCGGCGTCGGTGTCGTAGCGCACCGCCTGCGCCTGCAGGTTGGCCAGGTCGAGTTGCGCCGCCTGCAGCGCGTCCTGGCTCAGCAGGCCGTGGGCCATGCGCGCCTGGCGATCCGCGATCAGGCCGCGCTGCACGGCGATCAGCGCGTTCACGTTGTCCTGGCGCGCCCACAGCATCTGCAGGCGGAAGTAGCTCTGCGCCACCGAGGCCGCCAGCGTCTGCGCCGACTGCGCGCCTTCGGCCAGGCGCGCATTGGCCTCGCCCAGCGCGGCGGCGATCAGGGCGCGGTGCTTGCCCCACCAGTCGAAGTCGTAGCTGGCGCGTGCCTGCACCGAAAAGTCGTTGTACCAGGCGCCGCCCAGCGGCGGCGGGAAGAAGCCGTTGGACGAGTAGCGCTGGCGGTTGGCGCCGCTGGCCAGGCCGACCTGGGCGCCTTCGCCCGCCTGCTCGGTGCCGACGACCGCGCGGGCGCCGGCCAGGCGCGCCTGCGCCGTGGCCAGGGTCGGATTGTCGCGCAGGGCGCGGGCGACCAGTGCGTTCAGCTGCGGGTCGCCGTAGGCCTGCCACCATTGCTCGGCCGGCCAGGCATTCTCCGGCAAGGTGATATCGCTGGCCAGGCGCACCCTGGCGGCGTCGGGGCTGGCGCCGCGCGTGGTATCGGGCGGTACGCCGATGCAGCCGGCCAGCAGCGCCAGCGTGGCGGCGGCGGTGGCGATCGGAAGAAGTTTGCGTTGTCGCACTTGGTTTGCTTTCTCGGGTTATTCCATGGCCGCGTGGTCGACCTGCGCCGGGCCGCTGCTCGCCTTCGGCGGCCGGATCAGCACCAGCATTGGGATCACGGCCAGCGTCAGCAGCATCATCAGCCAGTAGTCGTCGACGTAGGCGATCATCGAGGCCTGGCGCGTGACTTCGTTGTTGATCATGGCGGCGCCGGCCTGGGTCGCCATGCTGTAGATGCTGGCCGGATCCTGCAGCGCGGGGTTGGCGCCGTCGATGTGGGCGGCCAGCGAAGCGTGCGCGGTATTCGTGTTCCGCACCAGCAGCACCTGCACCAGCGCGATCCCGATCGAGGAACCGATGTTGCGCACCAGGCTGTACAGGGCCGTGCCTTCGGCGCGCATCTGCGGCGACAGCGTGGCGAAGGTGGCGGCCGACAGCGGCACGAATACCAGGCCCAGGCCCACGCCCTGGATCACGCCGGGCCAGACGATGTCGGATGCCGACAGCACCAGCGTGTAGCCGGTCATCTGCCACAGCGAGAAGGCGGTGATGGCGAAGCCGGCGCCCAGCAGCAGGCGGAAGTCGACCTTGCCGGTCAGGCGTCCGACCACCAGCATGGCCGCCATCGTGCCCAGGCCGGAAGGCGCCGTCACCAGGCCGGCCATCATCGCCGGGTAGCCCA
>JAKOOD010000388.1 GCA_022701635.1 Burkholderiaceae bacterium
AAGCCCTGGTAGACGCGGTCGTCGGCACGCACGCCCAGCACCTCGTTCTCGCTGCGCAGGAAGTGGCAGATGCTGCGCTGGTCGATCAGGATGCCTTTCGGCTTGCCGGTCGAGCCCGAGGTGTAGATCACGTAGGCCGGCGCGCTGCCCGGCACCTCGCCGCGGCGCTGCAGCAGGTAGCCGTCGGCCGCCGGCAGCAGCAGGTCCTCGGCCATGTAGACGGGTCGGGCCGCGTCAGTCTGAGCGACGCCACCGAGGCGCTCGCGCATCCGTTCGCTGCTGACCAGCGCCGGCGAGCCGGCATCCTCCATGCACACCAGCAGGCGCTCGACCGGCGTGTCTTCGTCGACCGGCAGCCAGGCGGCGCCGGTCTTGGCGATCGCCGCTTGCATGATCAACAACTCGACGCCGCGCGGCATCCACAGGCCGACGATGTCGCCCGGTCCAATGCCGGCCTCGATCAGGCGCGAGGCGGCGAGGCTGGCCTGCTCGTCGAGCTCGCGATAACGCAGCCGGCGTTCGCCGGACACCAGCGCCAGCTGCTCGGGCGCCCGGCGTGCACTGGCTTCCAGCAGGTCGGCCAGGATTTCGTTGCGCAGCAGCTCGGGCTGGTGCGGCCCATACAGGACGTCGGGGTGCCGGGTGAGGGAAAGGTGATCGTTCATCGACGATAAATGTGGGTACACATGGGTTTAAGCAAGGCTGTTATGCAGTTAAAAACATTGGTCTGCAATCATTGCGCGCAGCGTAACCCATTTTGAACCCAACCACGAAACCGTCTGTTTTTTTCTTCACATAGTCAGGTTTCATTCGCGTTTTTGATCTAGGTCAAGGAAAATAGTTGCCGTGAATCTATAAAATTGCGATGTTTCATCAGAATCAAGGACTACCCGTGCGCACCAACCTGCCTGTTACCGGCATCGAATACCTCCTCAAGGAAGGCCAGTCGATCGTTTCCAAGACCGACACCAAGGGCCGCATCACCTACGTCAACCCGGCCTTCATCGAAGTCAGCGGTTTCGGCGTCGACGAATTGCTGGGCAAGGCGCACAACATCGTGCGCCACCCGGACATGCCGCCGCAAGCCTTCGCCGACCTCTGGGTCACGCTGCAGGCCGGCGAACCCTGGACCGGCATGGTCAAGAACCGCCGCAAGAACGGTGATTTCTACTGGGTGGTGGCGAACGTGGTGCCGGTCAAGGAAAACGGCCGCGTGGTCGGCTACATGTCGGTCCGCACCCGGCCCGAGCGCGACCAGGTCAAGGCGGCCGAAGCGCTGTACCGGCGCTTCCGCGAGAAAAAAGCCGAAGGCCTGGCGATCCGCCGCGGCGCCGTGGTCAGGTCCGGCTGGCGGGCGCGCCTGCTGGCGCTGCGCAGCATGCCGCTGGGACGCCGCCTCGCCCTGATGCTGGGTTCGCAATCGGCGCTGCTGCTGGCGCTGGCCGCCGCCACCGACGGCATCCTGTGGCGCGTGCTGGCCGGTGCCGGCGCCGCCCTGACCCTGCTGGCCTGGGCCGAGCTGCAGCACGCCATCGTGGCGCCGCTGGGCCAGGCGCGCGACGCCGTCAACGCCCTGGCCGGCGGCGACCTGTCGCACATGCCGCCGAGGGGGCGCGACGACGAGATGGGCGGCCTGCTGCTGGCGCTGCGCCAGCTGAACGTGAACCTGACCGCGATCGTCGGCGACGTGCGCGCCAACGTCGGCTCGATCGAAGCGGCCACGCGCGAGATCGCCAGCGGCAACCACGACCTGGCCCAGCGCACCGAAGCCCAGGCCGCGAGCCTGGAGCAGACCGCCGCCAGCCTGGCGCAGGTGGCCGCCGCCGCCGGCCAGAACGTCGACAGCGCGGTCCGCGCGGACGGCCTGGTCGGCGCCGCCTCGAACGTCGCCGGCCGCGGCGGCGAGGCGGTGCAGGCGGTCGGCGCTACCATGGGCCAGATCAGCGGCTCGGCCACGCGCATCGTCGACATCATCGGCCTGATCGACGGCATCGCCTTCCAGACCAATATCCTGGCGCTGAACGCGGCGGTGGAAGCGGCGCGCGCCGGCGAGCAGGGGCGCGGTTTCGCGGTCGTCGCCGGCGAGGTGCGCAGCCTGGCCCAGCGTTCGGCCGGCGCGGCCAAGGAAATCAAGGCACTGATCGAGGATTCGGTGCGGACGGTGGGGCATGGCAACGACCAGGTCGGCGATGCCGGCCAGACCATGCGCGAAGTGGTGGCGTCGGTGCAGGACGCCGCCGTCATCATGCATGACATCACGCTGGCCTCGCGCGAGCAGGGGCAGGGCATCGCCCAGGTGAATGCGGCGATGGCGGAACTGGATGCGATCACGCGCCAGAACGCGGCGCTGGTCGAGGAATCGGCGGCGGCATCGTCCAGCGTGGCGGAGCAGGCCGTGCATCTGTCGCAGGCGCTGGATGTCTTCAAGATCGACACGCGTTCGCGTACGGTTTAAGTGATGAGGGCTCGGCGGTTTTTGATGTAAGTCAAAGATTTAGCTGAGCCCAATCAATAAACTCCTCCTATAGATTTCCGCATTGCATGGGCCGTGTGGATCACCAGGAGTTTATTGACATGAAACCGCACGACCTGCCGACCGTCGCATTCGACGCCGCGCTGATTGCCCGCCTCGGCAAGTCCGGCCCCCGCTACACCTCCTACCCGACCGCCGACCGCTTCGGCGACAGCTTCGGCTACCGCGACTTCCTGCATGCGGTGGCCGACCGCCGCACCCGTGCCGGCGTTCGGCCGCTCTCGCTCTACCTGCACATCCCGTTCTGCGACACCGTCTGCTATTACTGCGCCTGCAACAAGATCGTCACCAGGAAGCGTGACAAGGCCGCCACCTACCTGGCCTACCTGAAGCGCGAGGTCGAGATGCAGGGGCGGCTGTTCGCCGGCATCGGCGGGCATACACCGGAAGTCGAGCAGCTGCATATCGGCGGCGGCACGCCGACCTACCTGTCGGACGACCAGATGGGCGAGCTGATGGATCACCTGCGGCGCTGCTTCCGCTTCGCCGGCGATGCCACCGGCGAATATGCGATCGAGGTCGATCCGCGCACCGTGTCGCCCGCACGCGTGCACAGCCTGCGCCGCCAGGGCTTCAACCGCATCAGCCTGGGCGTGCAGGATTTCGACGGCGCGGTCCAGAAGGCGGTCAACCGTATCCAGCCGGAAGAGGAGACGCGCGCCATCATCGGCGCCGCACGCGATGCCGGCTTCCGCTCGGTCAGTATCGACCTGATCTACGGCCTGCCGAAGCAGACCGTGGCCACGATGGACGCCACGCTGGACAAGGTGATCGCGGCCGATCCGGACCGCGTCGCGGTCTACCATTACGCCCACATGCCGCAGCTGTTCAAGCCGCAGCGCCGCATTCTGGACGCCGACATGCCCGACAGCGACACCAAGCTGCAACTGCTGCAGCTGTGCATCGAGCGCCTGGGCCGCGCCGGCTATGTCTACATCGGGATGGACCATTTCGCCAAGCCCGGCGACGACCTCGCGCTGGCCCAGCGCCAGGGCCGCCTGCAGCGCAACTTCCAGGGCTATTCGACCCACGCCGACACCGACCTGGTGTCCTGCGGCGTCTCCGCCATCAGCGCGGTCGGCGCCACCTACAGCCAGAACGCCAAGACGCTGGACGGCTATTACGACGCGCTCGACCGCAACGAACTGCCGGTGGTGCGCGGCGTGCGCCTGGACATGGACGACGTGCTGCGGCGGACCGTGATCCAGAAGCTGATGTGCCAGTTCGAACTGTCGATCGCGGCGCTGGAGCAGGCGTTTCCGATCGTGTTCCGGCGCTATTTTGGACGCGAGCTGGCGGCGCTGGCGGGGCTCGAGCGGGATGGGCTGGTGAGCGTGGGGGAGGATTGGATCAGCGTGAGCATGAAGGGGCGGCTGCTGATCCGGAACATCTGCATGGTGTTCGACCGGTACCTGAATAGCGCGGAGCCGCGCCACTCCAAGACCGTTTGAGGTAGGACGGACACGCGCTGTGCACGTCGCCCCTGCGCAGGCAGGGGCCCAAGTTCGTGGCGTATCCCAAAGCTTGGACCCCTGCCTGCGCAGGTGTGGAGGAATAATAAAGTTTGCCACAACCCCTCCTATGAAGCAGGTCGATCGCAGCATGCCGTTCTCGCAAATAATGTTTGCCACAAAATCCGGAGAGAGGCTAGGCATCGGTCGCGTGCAACAATAAAGTTTGCCACAACTTACAGGCCACTTTGGCTTCGGTAACGTCCGCTTTCGACCCATTGCGGACGTTCGATCGTCTTCGAAATCTCAGCCGATTTAGTTCGTTATTACACCATCGCATCACCGGAGTCATCGCTTTTTCCTGCAAGGATGGAAAACGAGTCATCCTTGGGGTGATATCCGAGCAATTGACGGCTTCTTTCGATCGAAAGGCGTTTGTAGCGATTGTCCGACACCCCGTTGATGATCGTGAATCCTGTCATGTTC
>JAKOOD010000455.1 GCA_022701635.1 Burkholderiaceae bacterium
GTGTGGGACCAGCGTTCCTACCGCGACTACGACGGCGAACGCGAACTGGGCACGCGCAACATCAAGGTGGCCCTGCGCCGCCTGCGCCGCTTCGCGCGCCAGGGCGCGGCCGAGGAGCTGGCGCTGGACGACACCATCCGCTCGACCGCCAACAACGCCGGCTGGCTCGACATCAAGATGCAGCCCGAGCGCCGCAACCGCATCAAGGTGCTGATGCTGCTCGACGTCGGCGGCACCATGGACGACCATATCGAGCGCACCGAAGAACTGTTCTCGGCGGCCCAGTCCGAGTTCAAGCACATGGAATTCTTCTACTTCCACAACTGCGTCTACGACCACCTGTGGAAGCACAACCGGCGCCGCCACGCGGAGCGCTTCCCGACCTGGGACGTGCTGCGCACCTACCCGCCGGACACGCGCGTGATCTTCGTGGGCGACGCCACCATGAGCCCCTACGAGATCCTGGCCCCGGGCGGCTCGGTCGAGTACAACAACGAGGAAGCGGGCGCCGAGTGGCTGGCGCGCTTCGTCAACGCCTTTCCGAAGTTCGCCTGGCTCAATCCAGAGCCGGAGAACCTGTGGCCGTACCGCCAGTCGATCGCCATCATCCGCCAAATCATGGGCAACCGCATGTTCCCGGTGACGATCGACGGGCTCGAGCGCGCGATGCGCCTGTTGAGCAAATAAACTTCACATGGTGCGCGAGCGGATCGCCGCGCGCACCACCAGCAGGCCGACGATATCGATCCACAGGTGCACCATGATCGCCGCGATCAGGCCGACGTACTGGAAGACCAGGCCCAGCACCACGCTGCTGCCGAACACCCCGGCGGCCTGCACCAGCGACGCCCGGTCCAGCTTGCGGAAGCGGTACACCGGCACGTGCGTGACCAGGAACAGCAGCGACACGATCCACACGCCGAGCAGCGGCTGCAGCGCCGCGCGGAACAGCATTTCCTCGCCGATGGCGGCAGCCAGCGCCATCCACAGCGGGTTGAAGCCGGCCAGGTCGAGGCGCGCATAGGTCGCGATGGTCCTGGCCGTGGACTCGGACGAGGCGCCCAGGCGGTACAGCCCATACGAGACGGCTGCCGCCAGCAGCGCCAGGCCCTGGCCGATCACCAGCTGCCACATCGGCGCCGCGGGACGCATGAAGAGGGCCAGCGGCGCGTCCTGCGTGAACCAGATGATGGCCGCGGCGATCAGGCACATCACCAGGCAGGTCAGCACCTGTGCGCTCAGGCGGATCGGCGGGCGCGCCGCCGTGGATGGCTTGGGTGGCTTGGGAAGATCGGACGATGCAGGTGGATTCATGGCGGGGGCGCGCGTGGCGATGTTGGGTATCGGCCAGCATTCTATCGTGCGCGCGAGTCCGTCTTGCGGAATCGGCGTACATGATCGGCGCCTTCATGCCTGACCTGCGTGCCCGACCTGCGTGCCCGGCCTGCGTGTCGACACCCGACGCCCGCGCTCAGGCCACGGCCGCCAGCGCTTCCGCCTTGCGCACACCCGGGCGCAGGATGCGTTCCAGCAGCGGCCGTTTGACGGGCACTGGCGCCGGCAGCGCGCGGTCGACCAGGCCGGCCCATTGGGCGCTGAGCTGCTCGCAGGTCGCGCGCAGTACCGGGTCGGCGTCCGGCAGGCGCGCCAGCGCGACCAGGTGGCGCTCGATCACCGAGGCGAGCTTGATGCAGGGCTCGTTGCGGTCGCGCGTCGTGTAATGCGACATCAGGTGCAACACCGCCGCCACCAGCACCGCGTGCTGCGCAGAGCGCGAATCCGGGAGCACGCCCGGTTGCTTCAGTTCGTCCGGCAAATCTCGATCCATTCCACCCTCCTCGGTTGAACACCATCTCTTTATGAGAATGATTCTCATTCAAATTATGATGTGCGGCGATGGGCAATGCAAGCGAAATTCGATTGCCACTTGCTCCGGGCCCTGCCGCGCACGCTGCGCCGGAAAAGCTGGCGGCAGCGTCGCCGTACCGGGTGATGGGGCTGTCCGAGATCGGTGGGATGGTGGTGGCGGGGGATACGGCGCAAGAGGTGGTGCGGCCGTATCGGGCGCTAGGGATTCAGTTGACATTGCCAAACGTCGCCCCTGCGGAGGCAGGGGCCCAAGTTTGAAGCGTTTTGATAGCGCATGCAACTTGGACCCCTGCCTTCGCAGGGGCGACGGTCTTGCGTGTAACGATAGATTAAAGCCGTGTCTCGCGTGCGGCGCGCAGGAACTCATCCAGCACCGGCGTGCAATCCAGCAGGTCCCCGCCGCCGGCCCGGTGGAATTCCGGATGCCACTGCAAGCCCATCACGAAGGGTGCGCGCTGGTAGCGGATCGCCTCGATCACGCCGTCGGGGTCCGACATCGCTTCGATGTGGATATCGCGCCCCAGGTCCTTGACCGCCTGGTGGTGGATCGAGTTCACCACCGCGCGCCCCTGCTCGGGAAAGATTTTCTTGAGCGAGGAGCCGTTCGGGAACACGATCGGATGGCGGTGCGCGTCGTAGAGTTCGTGCACGTGGGGATGGGCGTCCGGCAGGTCGGTGGCCACGTCCTGGTGCAGGGTGCCGCCGA
>JAKOOD010000461.1 GCA_022701635.1 Burkholderiaceae bacterium
GCCGAGATCACCGACCGCCGCAAGCTGCCCTGGTACCTGACCGCGCTGCTGGTCTCGCAGCCGCTGCACTTCGGCGACTACGGCGGCGCCGGCCTGAAATTCCTGTGGGCCTTGCTGGACCTGGCCACCATCGTGGTGCTGGGCAGCGGCCTGTACCTGTGGCTCAAGCGCGGCCGCACGGCAAAGGCGGCCGCCAGGCAGGCCGTATCGGACAACGCCGGCCGCGCCGCGCCGGTGCTGGTGCGCGGTCATAAACCGTGACGGGTACACGATGAAGACGAACCGCGCCATCTGGACCATGCCGGTCGTGCTCGGCCTGCTGACCATTGTCGGTCTGCTGGTCGCGCTGGTGGGCGACGGCGTCTGGGACCTGGTATCGGTGGCGGCGCTGGCGGTGCCGGTGCTGGTCGGGTGCTGGCATGCCTTCAAGCCTGCCAGGTCGCCGCACTAGGCCACGCCCCATGACGTGCATACACGCGTTTAATCTTCTGCTAAGCATCGGCCCGGCAATACCGCGTATAACTTGTCGTAGCGCCAATAACGAAGGAGAGCCGCGGTGAAAAACTGGGTACGCAACAACAAGATGTTCGTCGCCTTCCTGGTCCTGTTCGGCGTGCTGCGCACCGCGGTCGCCGACTGGAATCCGATCCCGTCGGCCTCCATGCACCCGAACCTGCTGGAGGGGGACGTGGTGCTGGTCAACCGCATGGCCTTCGATCTGAAAGTCCCGCTGACCGACATGGTGCTGGCGCGCCTCGGCGAGCCGGAACGCGGCGACATCGTCACCTTCCGCTCGCCGCGCGACGGCACGCTCCTGATCAAGCGCGTGGTGGCGCTGCCCGGCGACGTGGTCGAGATGCGCAACGAGCGTCTCTACATCAACGGCAAGGGCGCCGACTACAAGCTGGTCGAGGAATCGATGGACACCGTGGCTGGCACGGCGTTGCGCGCGGTGCAGCTGGCCGAGATCCTCGACCCGGCCCACAGCCAGGCGCTGGACCGGCGCCTGCGCCACATCCAGCTGATCCCGGGCGTGGTCGCGCCGAACACCTTCCCGCCGGTGACGGTGCCGCAAGGCCAGTACCTGATGCTGGGCGATAACCGCGACAACAGCGCCGACTCGCGCGTGATCGGCATGGTGCCGCGCAAGCTGCTGGTCGGCCGCGCCGAGCGGGTACTGGTCTCGGCCGACTACCAGGGCAACTGGATGCCGCGCACCGAGCGCTTCGGCATGTCGCTCTACCACCCCTGAACGGGCTGCCGGACCCGGCGGACGGATTGTCGATACAATCTCGTCTTTCGGTCTTGCATGGTGCAGTGCCGAGCTTTTGAAAGGCATTGCAGATGCAAATGAAAACGCAGAGCGTATTGACGGTGGTCCTGGCCTGCCTCGGCATGGTGGGCGCGCTGGCGATCGATACCTATCTGCCCTCGATCCCGGCGATCGGACGCGCGTTCGAGGTCGGGCCGGTGGCGGTGCAGCAGACCCTGAGCGTGTTCCTGTTCACGTTCGCCTTCATGATGCTGTTCTACGGCACGCTGTCCGATTCCTTCGGGCGCCGCCCCGTGATCCTGGTGGCGCTGGCGGTGTACACGCTGGCCTCGCTGGGCGCCGCCATGGCGCCGACCTTCGGCTGGCTGCTGTTCTTCCGCGCGCTGCAGGGCCTGTCGGCCGGTGCCGGCTCGGTGATCGGCCAGGCCATCGTGCAGGACCGCTTTACCGGGGCCGACGCCCAGCGCATCATGTCGCACATCATGATGGTGTTCGGCCTGGCGCCGGCGATCGCGCCGATCCTGGGCGGCTGGCTGCACGTCGCCTTCGGCTGGCGCGCCACCTTCGTGTTCCTGACCCTGTTCGGCGCGGCGATGCTGCTGGCCTGCTGGAAGCTGCTGGATGAAAGCCTGCCGCGCGAGAAGCGCCATGCCTTCCACGGCGTCGCCATCGCGCGCAACTACCTGAAGGTGCTGGGCCACCCGCAGTTCCTGCTGCTGTCGCTGTCGGTGGGGCTGGCCTTCGGTGGGCTGTCGCTGTACATCGGCTCGGCCGCCAACTTCGTGATGGAAATCCTGCACCTGCCAGAGACCGCGTTCGCCTGGATGTTCATCCCGCTGATCAGCGGCATGGTGATCGGTTCGGCCTGGGGCGGCAAGCGCGCCGCGAAGATGCCGGCGGCAACCCTGCGTCGCCTCGGCTTCGGCCTGATGGCGCTGGCCTGCGTGCTGAACGTCGGTTACACCGCGCTGGCCGGCGACCGGGTGCAGGTGCCGTGGGCGGTGCTGCCGCTGATGGTCTACACCTTCGGCCTGGCGGTGGCGATGCCGGCGATCCAGGTCGGCGCGCTGGCGCTGTTCCCGCAGAACCGCGGGCTGGCCTCGTCGATGCTGGCCTTCATCCAGATGATGTCGTTCGCGCTGATGTCGGGGTTGGTGGCGCCGATGTTGTTCGGCAGCGCGTTCAAGCTGGCGGTCGGGGTGACGGTGGGGCTGGTGGCGAGTTTCCTGGCTTGCCAGCTGGGGATGTTCGTGGGGCGGAGCAGGGCGGTCAGGGCGTGATCATGTGGCGCCTGAACGCGTGGACGGGAGACCCGTCCACGCGTTCAACCCACGTGGCAATCGACGCGAACGATCAACGGCGGTTCTGCTTCATCGCCTTGTCGACCTCGCGCTTGGCATCGCGGTCGCGCTCGGTATCGCGCTTGTCGTGCTGCTTCTTGCCCTTGGCCAGGCCGACTTCGCACTTGATG
>JAKOOD010000462.1 GCA_022701635.1 Burkholderiaceae bacterium
AGGATACAAGAATAACCTTGTCGTCCGAGAACTTATCGCGTTAGTTGGTTACTGGCATTGCCGTTACTACGGTCTCGCAAATTGCGGGACACTTTCTGCCTGTCTCGTTGGTGGCATGGCAAGCACCGCCCGGACCCGCATAACAAGCCCCACCTGGCCCTGCATAGGCGACTCCACCCGGTCCCGAGTCTCTCGCACCACCTGGACCTGCATACAGTGGGCCGCCGGGTCCCGCGTACCTGGGACCGCCAGGTCCTGCATGCAGTGGGCCGCCGGGTCCTGCATACAATGGGCCACCTGGCCCTGCGTAGCATGTACCGCCTGGAGACGCCGAACATGAAGCATCTACTTTTGTAGCAACGTGTGGCGCGATTTCAACCGTCATGCATCCAGAAACGACGATAGACAAAAGGAACGTTATTGAAGATTTCGAAAATCTCATTGGATGTCTCATTGATGGGTTCCGATTTCAAAAACGAACACTTCGTCTTTGGTATATCAGTGTTGTAAAAGACCCCTTTTGGTCGAGCCCGGCCTGGCGCGTCAGAATATCAGGTTACTGCAGCGGAAACGTCACGAACGCTGACGACCAGCCGAAACCGACTTAAACCAGATTCTCCCAGGTATTCGTCCCATGTAAAGAATTAGCGCGGACATGTGGTATTCATGGGTTGACCGCCGTTGCCTGGGTAGGTGCGACAGAACGCACCAAATGGCGTAACGATACGGTATATGCGTGCGTTGCCATCACTTGCCGTCGTGATCTCCTCGATACGCGCCGCTCTAAACCACGCGCCGCCAGCCGCATGTGCTGCTTCGAACTGACGGTCAATGTTTTCCTGGGTTCTCGAACGGTACTCCGGCTTGTCCCTTGGCGACTGTGGGATTTCGCGCGCTATTTTTGCCGCTTCGCGTTTAACAGAAGCCAAAATGTCTCCATTGCTTGGGGAGGGAACAATTGTCAAGTCGTCAGTTGGATACCCGGCAGGATTGTCCGACTTTACTTCTGATAACGCAGCTACGGGTTTCGGCAAGGCGGCAAGTGCAGCCTGAGTTGACCACTTTGGCGAGTCTTGGGGGAACTGTTGAGGGCGTATCGTTCGGTTCTTTGACGGCGGTGGCGCAGCTATGGATGTAGGAGCAATCGGTCGCAATTTTCGCGGTATGGATGTAGGAGGAATCAATCGCAACTTTAGCCGTATCGCTTTCGGCACCAAGAAATGGCTTTGGTTGCAAATACGTCAGATGTGAAAGTTGGAAGCACATCAAATGCAGCGCAACAGATACCAATACAAAAGGTGTCAAGGGTGTTTTTTGTGGAATTTAATGGTACCCATGCGCCGCAGAGGCGGTGATCGAAGGGGCGAGTAGCAGGGCATGACACCTCATAAGCTCTCATTCTGGATAACTGTAGGAAACATCACTGGTGGTTTCATAGGCTGACGATAGTCAAGCCGACATGCTACAGGTTGGAATGCCAAAAAAATGCTCACTTTGTTGCACCGCTGTCTCGATCTAAGCAACGACGCGTGAACGTCCGCTTGTGACCGGTTGCAAACCTGCAGTGTCCGTCCACAGCCGATAGCGGACGGTATATATGGCTCACTATTCGAACTTCATGCAGTCAGAGCAAGAATGGGCTTTGTTAGGCGCTTCCATCCCACGCCGTTCATGCCATCCGCACATGCTTAGACGCTTTTCGTTTTAGCGTTTAGCAAATATGCAAGCCCGAATATCTTCGTTCACGCACCGACAGCCGTTTGCAATACTGGCTGCCATTGCTGACCTGGATATTCACCATGCACCTGGCATTTCCCGCCGCGCCCACCGAGTTTGATCCGATCGCCGCCGCCGACAGGCTGGCGGAACGCCTCGCCACCACCGCGGTGGAGCGCGACCGCGTCGGCGGCCATGCCGCCGAAGAACGCGAATGGATCCGCGCGTCCGGCCTGCTGGCGCTGTCGATCCCGCTCGAATTCGGCGGCCTCGGCGCCGACTGGGCCACGGTCTACCGGACCGTGCGCATCGTGGCCCGCGCCGACAGCGCCTTGGCGCACCTGCTCGGCTTCCACCACCTGCAGCTGGCCGGCATCCAGCTATATGGCAGCAGCGGGCAGCAGCGGCGCCTGCTGACCGACACCGTCGCCACCAACGCCTTCTGGGGCAATGCCCTGAACCCGCTCGACAAGCGCCTGGTCGGGGTGCCCTCGGCCGGCGGCTACCTGCTGAACGGGATCAAGGGCTTCGCCTCCGGCTCGGTCGGTTCGGACTGGCTCACCATCTCCGCCTGGGATCCGCTGGCCGCCGCGCCGCTGATCGCGGTGCTGCCGACGCGCCAGCCGGGCATCGAGGTGCAGGCCGACTGGGATGCCTTCGGCCAGCGCCAGACTGACAGCGGCAATGTCCGCTTCAACAACGTCACGCTGAGCGACGACCTGGTACTGCAGCACGCCGGCCGCGCCGCCAACCCGCAGGCGACGCTGCGCTCGCAGGTGGCCCAGCTGGTCATGACCAACCTGTATCTCGGCCTGGCCGAAGGCGCGCTGGCGGCGGCGCGCGGCTACCTGCGCGACGAGGCGCGCCCCTGGTTCGCGTCCGGCGTGGAGAACGCCGTCGACGATCCCTTCATCCAGCACCGTTTCGGCGAATTCCACCTGCTGGTGCGTCCGGCCCAGCTGCTCGCCGACGAGGCGGCGCGCAAGCTCGATGCCGCCTTCCGGCGCGGCGCCGACCTGACCGCGCCGGAACGCGGCGAGGTCGCCGTGGCGGTGGCCGAAGCCAAGGTGCTGGCGCACCGCGCCTCGATCGAGATCGGCAGCCAGCTGTTCGAGCTGACCGGCGCCCGTTCCACCTCCGCCCGCTTCGGCTTCGACCGCTTCTGGCGCAATGCCCGCGTGCACACGCTGCACGATCCGGTCGACTACAAGCTGCGCGACCTGCGCCGCTACGCGCTCGAAGGTCGCCTGCCGGAACCGACCGCCTATTCCTGAGCACTGCCATGTACACCGAAGCCGAACCGCTGATCCGCCTCGAAGGCATCGCCAAATCCTTTGCCGCTCCCTTTCATGCCAATGGCGAGCGCTACGCCGCGCTGCGCGACGTCACGCTGCAGGTCGAGCGCGGCGACATCTTCGGCATCGTCGGCCGCAGCGGGGCCGGCAAGTCGACGCTGCTGCGCATGATCAACCTGCTGGAAACACCGGACGCCGGGTCGGTGTTCGTGGCCGGCCAGGACCTGACCCGCCTGAGCCGGCGCGGCCTGCGCCTGGCACGCCGTAACATCGGCATGATCTTCCAGGGCTACAACCTGCTGCAGAACCTCGACGTGCACGCCAACGTCGCCTTCCCGCTGCGCCTGTACGGCCTGCTGAATGCGCCGCGCCTGGAGCGCCGGGTGCGCGAATGCCTCGACCTGGTCGGCATCGGCGACAAGGCGGCCAGCTATCCGGCCCAGCTGTCGGGCGGCCAGAAGCAGCGCGTGGCGATCGCGCGGGCGCTGGCCAGCCAGCCGGACATCCTGCTGTGTGACGAGCCGACGTCGGCGCTCGACGCCGAGACCACGCGCGGCCTGCTGGCCACGCTGCGCGAGGTGAATGCCAGCCTGGGCGTCACCATCGTCATCGTCAGCCACGAATTGCCGGCGCTGGGCGCGCTGTGCAAGCGTGTCGCGGTGCTGGAAGACGGCCGCGTGGCCGAGCAGTTCGACCTGGCCGACTCCAGCACGCCGCGCCTGACCGCGCTCGGGCGCGAACTGGCTTTCCACGGCACCGAGGCCGGTGCCGCCCTGCAGGGAGCACTGCATGCCTGACCCCTCGATCCTCGACAAGCTGATCACCTTGCTGCCCGAACTGCTGGTCGCCCTCGGCCAGACCCTGACCATGCTCGGCATCGGTCTCGGCGCGGCCTTGCTGCTGGGCGGCCCGCTTGGGATCCTGCTGTTTTTGGTCGGCGATGGCCAGTCGCTGCAGAACCGAACCCTGGCCGCGGCGCTGGGCTGGCTCGTGAACACGGTCCGCTCCTTCCCCTTCATCATCCTGCTGGTGGCGCTGGTGCCCTTCACCCGCATCATTGCCGGCAGCTCGATCGGACCGCTGGCGGCCGCGGTGCCGCTGTCCGTGGCGGCGATCCCGTATTTCGCGCGCCTGGTCGAACAGACGCTGCGTGAAGTGCCGCGCGGCGTGATCGAAGCGGCCGAAGCGATGGGCGCCTCCGAGCTGCAGATCGTGACCCGGGTACTGCTGGTCGAAGCGCGCGCCGGGCTGGTGCTGGCGCTGACCGTCCTGGCGATCAGCTTCCTGTCGTATTCGGCGGTGGCGGGCGTGGTCGGCGGCGGCGGCATCGGCGACCTGGCGATCCGCTACGGCTACTACCGCTTCGAGACCGACGTCATGGTATTCACGGTGGCGTTGCTGATCGTGCTGGTGCAGCTGATCCAGTTCGCCGGCACGCGGGTGGCGCGCCGGCTCGACAAACGCTGACCTATTCATATCGATAAGAAGGAAGCCCATGAAAATTCCACGCCGCGCCTTGCTGGCGCTCCTGCTGGCATTCGGTTGCAGCCTGCAGGCCGGGGCCAAGGACCCGAAACAGATCGTGATCGGCACCAGCGCAGGGCCATACGCCGACCAGGTGAAATTTGGTATCAAGCCGATCCTGGAACGCCAGGGCTGGCAGGTCAAGGTGGTCGAGTTCAACGACTACATCCAGCCGAACTTCGCGCTGGCAGAGGGGTCGCTCGACGCCAACGTGTTCCAGCACGGCGTCTACCTGAATAAATTCGCGCGCGACCACAAGCTGGCGCTGTCCGAACTGGTCACGATCCCGACCGCGCCGATCGCGATCTACAGCCGCAAGCACCGCAGCCTCGACGAGGCGCGCGCCGGCAGCACCGTGGCCCTGCCCAACGACCCGACCAACCAGGCCCGCGCCCTGGCCATGCTCGAGCAGATGGGCTGGATCCAGCTGCGTCCGAACACCGATCCGGTCAAGGCGTCGGAGCGCGACGTCGCGCGCAACGTGCGCGGCATAAAACTGCTGCCGCTGGAAGCGGCCCAACTGCCGCGCGCGCTGCAGGATGCCGACTATGCCTTCGTCAACGGGAACTATGCTCTGGCCTCGGGCCTGAAGCTGACCGAGGCGCTACGCACCGAAAAGATCTCGCGCAACTACGTCAACCTGGTGGCGGTGCGCAGCGCCGACCTCGACAAACCCTTCGCACGCGACTTGGCCGCGGCCTACCGCTCGCGCGACTTCCTGGCCTGGACCGAACAGCACAACGCCGGCTACGCCAAGACCGACTACCAGCTGGCGATGCTGGCCCAACGCGCAAAATAAGCACCAGACAATCGAGCCAATGAGCAAGCCGATCCGCTTCAACGCCTTCCAGATGAACACCGTGGGCCACCAGTCGCCCGGCCTGTGGACCCACCCGCGCGACACCAGCACGCGCTACAAGACCGCCGCCCATTGGGTCGAACTGGCGCAGCTGCTGGAACGCGGGCGCTTCGATGCCCTGTTCCTGGCCGACGTGCTGGGCATCTACGACGTCTACGAGGGCAGCCCCGACGCCGCGCTGCGCAATGCGGTGCAGGTGCCGCTGGCCGACCCGCTGGCGCTGGTGCCGCTGCTGGCCCACGCCACCGAACACCTCGGCTTCGGCGTCACCGCCGCCCTCACCTATGAACATCCGTACACGTTTGCGCGCCGCATGTCGACGCTGGACCACCTGAGCGGCGGCCGGGTCGGCTGGAACATCGTCACCGGCTACCTCGACAGCGCCGCGCGCAACCTCGGCCAGACCCGGCAGCTGGGCCACGACGAACGCTACGACCTGGCCGACGATTACCTGGAAGTGGTCTACAAGCTGTGGGAAAAGAGCTGGGACGACGATGCCGTGGTGGCGGACAAGGTCGAAGGCGTCTATGCCGACCCGGCCAAGGT
>JAKOOD010000494.1 GCA_022701635.1 Burkholderiaceae bacterium
CCGTGTCAATGCTGCGCCAGATCGCATCGCGGGCGCCGGGGTTTTTTTAATCACGAAACAGCTCTGGACAGCGGCATGCCCGCTGCTCCAGGCGGGAAATAGAAACTTGCAAAAATCATTTGCCTCCAACGCCGCCGCACATGTCGTCGTCGTCGGTGCCGGGATCATCGGCGTGGCCTGCGCACTGCAGCTCGCGCGCACGGGCCGTAGCGTAACGGTTCTGGACCGGCAGGCGCCGGGGCCGGGCGCCTCGTACGGTAATGCCGGGCATCTGGCCACGGAACAGGTTTTCCCCATTGCGGATATGTCGATTCTGAAGCGCATCCCGGCCATGCTGCGCGATCCAATGGGGCCACTGCGGCTGGACTGGCGCTACCTTCCTCGCGCAATGCCATGGTTCGGCCGCTTGCTGCTGAACCTGCAGCCGTCGCAGTATCAACGCACCGTCGCCGGCATCCGTGCCCTGAACGAAGCCAGTTTCGACGCCTGGATGCGGCTGTTGAGAAATATCGACGGCGAGGCGCTGCTCAAGAAAGACGGTTCGCTACTGGTTTACGAGCGTGGTGAATCGTTCGAAGCGCTTGGCGCACTCCAGGCGCGCATGGCGCGACAGGGTATCGATGTCGCATTCTGGCAGGCGAATACCGTTCGCAACGAGGTCCCGCAACTGAACCATGACATCCGCGGCGGGCTGTTCTTCCCAAAGACAGGTCACTTCATCGACCCGCATCAGGTCGTGTTGAAACTGGTCGATGCCGCCAAGGCATGCGGTGTCCGTTTTGAACAGCGCGACGTGCTCGATGCGAAGGTAACCGGGCATGGCGTGCGCATCTTCACGTCGGAAGGCGAACTGGCGGCTGACCGCATACTGGTTGCGTGCGGCGCACATTCGTCTCGGCTCACCACCGCACTGACGGGCAAACGCGTACCGCTGGATACGGAACGAGGCTATCACCTCATGTTGCCGATGGAAGGGGGACGTCTTCCTTTTGCGGTGACATCTTTCGAACGCAAATTCATCATGACGCCCATGAGCGGCGGACTGCGCCTGGCCGGCACGGTCGAATTTGCGGGCTTGAAGCGCCCGCCGAATATGGAGCGCGCATGGCAACTTCACAGGTTGAGCGAGGGGCTCTTCCACGATTCGCTGAATACGGCGGGGGCGACGCCCTGGATGGGATTCCGGCCATCGATCGCGGATTCGCTGCCGGTCATCGATTCGGTTTGCGATGGCAAGGTCATGCTGGCATTCGGGCATCACCATCTCGGGTTGACGCAAGCTGCGGTGACGGCTGAAATGGTTGCCCGGTTCGACGCGCAGGCCTCCCCCGGGAATGGCCTGCCGGAGGCGACCGCATACAGGCTGTCCCGCTTTTGACGGACCGATGACGCTTGGCCCCGGCAGGACGCATTTTTCGGGGCCGGGCAGGCGGCTTCGCGATGCCGCCTCGATGCCGCCGCTACCCGGCGGCAATCATACCAGTCGAGGCGGTCCGGCTTGTCCCCGGCCTGCCCCGATGACTCAGCGTCGTTGCTTCAGCCCCAGTGAGCCACTTCTTTCGACCAGTTGGCGTACCACTTGCGGAATTGCTCGTACTGCGTCTCGGCATAACGCCGTTGGCTTGCGCTGAGGACGTCGGTTTCGTTGAAGTGCAAGGTGTATTCCTGGTCGCCGTTAAGGACCATCAGGTATTTGTAGTAAAGGACGAGATCAGTGCCTTCGTCGAACGAAGACAGTACCGCGAGTGCCGATTCCAGCTCGAGCGCCTGACGCCGCGCCACCACGTCCCCCTTGACAGCCTTGCGGCACAATTCAACCAGGTGCAGGACTTCGCGCGGCAGTGCGTTACCGATGCCGGTGATCGCGCCGGTCGCGCCGCAGTTGACGAACCCATGGAAGACCTGGGTATCCACACCCGCCATCAGCGTGACGTTCTCGTCCTGGCTGGTGATGTGCTCGGCGGCATAACGCATGTCGGCGGCACCGCCGAATTCCTTGAACCCGATCAGGTTCGGGTACTTGGCGCGCAGTTCGAAGAACAGGTCCGCACGTGTCGCGAAGCCGTAGTACGGGCTGTTGTAGATGACGCAGGGCAGTGCGGGGGCGGCTTCGAGGATGGCGGAGAAGTGCGCCTTTTGCGCGGCGGGCGACGCGCCGCGAGACAGGACGCGCGGAATGACCATCAAACCACTTGCTCCTACCTTGGCTGCGTGGGCAGCGTGTGAAACCGCTTCCCTGGAATTCACCGCACCGGTGCCGACAATCGTCGGCACACCGGCGGCAACCAGCCGTGCCACGCCTTCCTGGCGTTGGGCTTCGCTGAGCAGGGGCCAGTCGCCCATCGAGCCGCAATAGACCACCGCGGACATGCCCACGTCGATCAGCGCGCGGCCTTTGGCAACCAGGGCATCATAGTCAGGCGCGCGCTCGGCAGTACACGGGGTCATCAAGGCTGGGATGGTACCGGTGAAGATATTGTTGGTCATTATGTTTTCTTTAGATGTACATTGGGTGGTTGGGCACGTCGTCCAGCATGGGCCCGGTTCCAGCACGGAGGTCACAGGCGTCGCTTCGTTTCCGCAATACGTGACAGGGTAGCTATCTTGTCAGTAAAAGATCGAATGGGATTGATGTTTTTCGATGTTCGGAACGACGAAACTGGCATAGCGCAATTCCGCCAAGACGGCCTCGATAGCGGCTCCCGGTGAGGCGTGCTGCAAGCGGTTGCAGTGCGAATTGCGCACAATGGCCAAGCTGACTTGGGTGCCATGCTACGAGCTCAGCCAGTCGGTAGCTGCGCCGTCGGTTCGCACCGAAGCGCGTTCGGGTTGTTCGTATCCATCGCGGCATCATCCACGCACCAGCTGTCGGCATGCGGCCGAAATCGGCGTGTTTCCGATCGTTTCGAGACCAGCCGCACGGACCGCGCCGCATCAAAATGGCGAGGGAGTCTTTCCCTGCAACTACGCCAGAAACCACACGAAAAATGCCACGCCACTGCCGCTTCCTTCTCTTGTTCTCCGCCGCCGTGCTGGTCATGGCCGGCGCGCAGGCCGCCGACAAGTTCGCCAACCCAGTCCGTGAGCGCCTGCTGTTCGACGCCGACTGGCGCTTCAACAAAGGGGACCCGGCCGGCACCGTAGCCCCGGCGACGGCGGCAATGGAAAGCTGGAACACGCCAGCCGCAAGCCCGGAATTCGCCGACGCCCGCTGGCGCACACTGGATCTGCCGCACGACTGGGGCATCGAAGGGCCGTTCAAGCAGGAATATCCCGGCGAGACCGGCAAGCTGCCCTGGTGGGGCGTGGGCTGGTACCGCAAGCATTTCACGTTGCCGGCGGCCGACGCCGGGCGCCGCATCTTCCTCGACGTCGACGGCGCCATGTCGCACGCGGCGGTCTGGATCAATGGCCATTATGTGGGCGGCTGGCCCTACGGCTATGCGTCCTGGCGCGTCGACCTGACGCCGTACGTCAAGGCGGGCGCGCCCAACGTGGTGGCGATCCGCCTCGACAACCCGCCCGATTCCTCGCGCTGGTATCCGGGCGGCGGCATCTACCGCAACGTCTGGCTGGTCAAGACGGCGCCGCTGCACGTGGCGCAGTACGGCACGTTCGTCACCACCCCGCGCGTGAGCGCCGACGCCGCCCTGGTGAACGTGCAGGCGACGCTGCAGAACGACGCCGCCAACGTGGCCGGCGCGCAGGTGGCGACCGCGATCTATGCGCTGGACGGCAACGGCCGCCGCAGCGGCGCCGCGCTGGCGGTCCAGGAAGCATCGAAGGCGGCGAAGGTCGGCGCCGGGCACCAGGCCGAGATCAGCCAGACCTTGCGCCTGCCGCACCCGCGCCTGTGGAGCGTGGACAGTCCGCAGCGCTACGTCGCGGTGACCACCGTCAGCGTCGACGGGCGCACGGTCGACGAAGTCGAGACGCCGTTTGGCATCCGCACCATCGTCTTCGACCCCGAACGCGGCCTGCTGCTCAACGGCCGGCGCGTGACCATCCAGGGCGTCTGCATGCACCACGACCTGGGCGCGCTCGGTGCCGCAATCAACGTGCGCGCACTCGAACGCCAGCTCGAGATCCTGCGCGAGATGGGCGTGAACGCGATCCGCACCAGCCACAATCCGCCGGCGCCGGAACTGCTCGACCTGGCCGACAGCATGGGCTTCCTGGTGCTGGACGAAGCCTTCGACGCCTGGGCCGAGGAAAAGACGCCGAACGACTACCACACGCTGTTCCCGGCCTGGCACGAGAAGGACCTGCGCGCGATGATCCGGCGCGACCGCAACCATCCGAGCGTATTCGCCTGGAGCATCGGCAACGAGATCCCCGAGCAGGACAGTCCGGAAGGCTGGAAGCTGGCCGCCCGCCTGGCCGAGATCGCGCGCGGCGAAGACCGCACCCGCCCCGTCACCTCGGCCAACAACCGTATCGACTCCGGCTACAACGGCTTCCAGGAAGCGGTCGACCTGTTCGGCTACAACTACAAGCCGCAGGAATACGCAAAGTTCCATGCGCATGCGCCGCACATCCCGATGTTCGGCAGCGAGACCGCCTCCACCGTCAGCTCGCGCGGCGAATACATGTTCCCGGTCAGCGACGACAAGTCCAAGGGCCTGGCCGATTTCCAGGTCAGCAGCTATGATTTGTCGGCCCCGCCATGGGCGACACCGCCCGACGCCGAATTCCGCGGCCAGGACGACAACCCCAACGTGGCAGGCGAATTCGTCTGGACCGGCTTCGACTACCTGGGCGAGCCGACGCCGTACAACAGCGATACCACCAACATCCTGAATTTCACCAACCCGGCCCAGCAGCAGCGCGCCGCCAAGGAACTGGCGGCGCTGAAGCAGATCGCCATCCCTTCGCGCAGCTCTTACTTTGGCATCGTCGACCTGGCCGGCTTCAAGAAGGACCGCTTCTACATCTACCAGGCGCGCTGGCGTCCCGAGCTGCCGATGGCCCACTTGCTGCCGCACTGGAATTGGCCGGAACGCGTGGGCCAGGTCACGCCGGTGCACCTGTACACCTCGGGCGACGAGGCCGAGCTGTTCCTGAACGGGCATTCGCTCGGCCGCAAGAAGCGTGGCCCGCGCGATTATCGCTTGCGCTGGGACGACGTGGTCTATGCGCCGGGTGCCCTGCATGCCGTGGTCTACAAGAACGGCAAGCCATGGGCCGAGGATACGGTGCGCACCACCGGCAAGCCGGCGGCATTGCAGCTGGCGGCCGACCGGGCGACCCTCCACGCGGATGGCACCGACCTGGCGTTCGTGACGGTGATGGTGGCCGACAAGGATGGCCGCACCGTGCCGCGCGCCAGTGACCGCGTCACCTTCAGCCTGAACGGGCCGGGCGACATCGTCGCCACCGACAACGGCGATGCGACCAGCCTGGAATCTTTCCAGTCCCCTTCGCGCAATGCCTTCAACGGCATGGCACTGGCGATCGTACGCACGCGCGTGGGACAGGCCGGCAAGCTGATACTGACGGCAAGTGCGCCGGGATTAGGCAGTACCAGGATAACGCTGAATGCAAACTGAGCGTTGGTGCGCGTGTATGCGGTGCGCTGGCCGGGCAGCCCTTGAAGCGCACCGCAACATGGCCGCCGATCGCCGGTGGATGGATGCCTGCGCTGGTAAATGTAGAGATTGCCTTTGCCTGCATCCGTGATTTATGTCATGTTGCGATAAACCCGAAAAAGGAGACTTGCGAATGACCTTCACCTATCGCGCGCGCATAGCCGGCCTGTTGGCCATGCTGCTGTGTTCCGTCAGCGCTCAAGCGCAAACCAAACCGGAGGAGACCGAGGTCTGGAGCCCGGAACCGGCGCGTGTGACCCCGGCCACGGCCACGGCCACGCACGCGCCGTCGGATGCGGTGCTACTGTTCGACGGCGCCAACCTGAACGAGTGGGTGTCGACCGCCGCGCCCGACAAACCCGCGCCCTGGACCGTCGCCAACGGCGTCTTCACCGTTCGCCCCGGCAGCGGCAACATCCAGACCCGCCGCCAGTTCGGCGATTACCAGTTGCACTTGGAATGGCGCATCCCGGCCGATATCAAGGGCACGGGCCAGGACCGCGGCAACAGCGGTTTGTTCCTTGCCTCCACCGGAGCGAACGACCGCGGCTACGAACTCCAGATCCTCGACTGCGTGAACAACAAGACCTACGTGAACGGGCAGGCGGCCAGCATCTACAAGCAGTCGATCCCGCTGGTGAACGCGTGCGCGGGCGCCGGGGAATGGCAGACGTATGACGTGATCTGGACGGCGCCGCGCTTTGCCGAAGACGGCTCGCTGGCGTCACCCGCGTACGTGACGGCGCTGCACAACGGCGTGCTGGTACAGAATCACGTTGCGCTGCGCGGAGAGACCGTGTACATCGGCAAGCCGTCGTACACGAAGCACGGGCGTGCGCCGATCAAGCTGCAGGACCACCGGCATCTGGTCAGCTTCAGGAATATGTGGGTGCGGGAGCTGGAAACGGCGAACTAGTACCGCGGGTGCGCAGCCCCCCGTATCGCTCGGGGGGCTGCGTGCTTCGGAACGCGTGGCGCATCCGGGCAGTGAGCGCGGCCGCCTGGCGTCATGCGCGTGCAGCAATCGACGCGGCGGTTCCGACGCCGTGGTGCCGTCAACCCGCCAGCTTCATGTTCACCGGATCCCATAACACGATCTTCTGCTCGAACAGGCTCTTGTTCGACGCCAGCCCCGCGGCGGCGGCGCGGAAACCGAAGACCGCATCCTCCTTCACCTTGCCGCCGGTGCGGATCGCATGGTAGAAATTGGCGTGGTGGTCGAAATGGTCGCTGTAGCCGGCCGGCGCCTTCCATTCCGAGCGGCTGGTCTCGTTCTTCGATGTCTGGCCGGCGTAGTGCTGCTCGTACCAGGCCATGAAGTCTTCCTGGTTCTGCTTGTCGAAGGTGGCATAGCTGTCCCAGCTGCCAAAGCCCGGCGCCTGCGCCATCTTGCTGCGCCGGACCTCGACCGCATCGCCGCGCACGATCATCTTTCCCTCGGTGCCGACGAGCGCGATCTGTTCGCCGCCACCGCCGCCATCGATGAAGTTCACGCGTACCTGCAGGTTGAACGGGCCGGATCGATCGGTCGCCGGATAGTCGTACACGCCTGCCATCACGTCCGGCACGTCGCGTCCATCCTTCCAGTAGCGCGTGCCGCCGGACGTGTAGATGCGCGTCGGTCCGAGCGAGCTGGTAATCAGGTGCAGGCCCGAGAACAGGTGCACGAAGAGGTCGCCGGCGATGCCGGTGCCGTAATCCTGGTAGTTCCGCCAGTGGAAAAAGCGTTCGGCGTCGAACGCGCGGCGCGGCGCGTCGCCGAGGAAGCGATTCCAATCGACCGTCTGCGGTGAGGCATCGCGCGGAATCGAGTATTGCCAGGCGCCGTTTGCCGATTGGCGGTCCCAGAA
>JAKOOD010000525.1 GCA_022701635.1 Burkholderiaceae bacterium
TTGGTGTCGTACTGGCGCGTCAGCTGGGTATCGATCTTCTTTTCGCTCGGCATGAAATTCAGCACGAGCAGGCCGACGACGACGGTGGCCACGATGGAAATCAGGGATACGATGGGTCTCTTGACGCGCATAAATGTTTAGGGGGTAGACGTAAAAAAAACCAACGCCGGGTGAGCGTTGGTTTTCAGGGGTACTGCATGTGATCAGCGAGCGCGGCCGCGACGCAGCAGGTTCACGATGGCCAGCAGGATGACTGCGCCCAGGAACGAGACGAGCAGCGACGACACGCTGAAGTCATTGGAGTTGATGGTGCCCGAGCCGAACAGCGGCGAAAGCAGCCAGCCGCCCAGGAAGGCGCCCACGATACCGACCACGACATTAAGAATCATGCCTTGTTCAGCGTCCGTTTTCATGACCATGCTAGCGAGCCAACCGAGAATACCACCCACGACGATCCAGATAATGAACAACATGACGATTCCTCCTCAAAGTGGAAAACATAATTGAGGCCAATTGATTGCCGAGGCCATGAGCAAAGTCTAATGATGGGAACACCACGAGGTCGGTGCGGCAACGAACGTTAGACGCGCAAACCGGATGTGCGTTCTTGGAAGGCTTTATCAAGAGCCTGGTTTGGTTGCATGTCGAATATTTAAATAGAGTGCGTGAACGAACAGAGCGCTACTGCTGTGCAGGCATATCTTGCCCTCACTAGCAGTGCCCAATACAACATGCAGCGGACTCATACCGCAACCTTTGAAAGGACTTCATCATGAGCATCTTCGACAGCAACGACCAGACCAAACAAAACCGTATGGTGACCGGCCTGTTCCCGGACCGTGCGAGCGCAGAACGTGCCTACAGCTCGCTGTCTTCCCGCGGCTACGGCAAAGATGACGTCAACCTGATGATGTCCGACAGCACCCGTGAAACCCACTTCGGCGATACCGAAACTGAACTGGGCAGCAAGGCCGCCGAAGGCGCCGCTGCCGGTGCCGGTATCGGCGGCACCATCGGTGCCGTGCTGGCCGGCGTGGCCGCAATCGGTACCAGCCTGGTGATCCCGGGCGCGGGCCTGGTCGTTGCCGGTCCGCTGGCGGCAGCTCTGGCCGGCGCCGGCGCCGGCGGCATCACCGGTGGCCTGATCGGCGCGCTGATCGGCGCCGGCATTCCGGAAGAACGCGTCAAGCACTATGAAGAAGGCATCAACCAGGGCGGCATCCTGATGGGCGTGACCCCGCGCTCGGACGACGACGTCGAGCACATCCAGCGTTCGTTCACCGATAACGGCGGTTCGCACGTGATCGGCACCGGCGTCGGCGCGCTGGCAGGCGCCGCCACCGGCGCCGCGATCGGCTCGGCTGCCGGTCCGATCGGTACCGTGGCCGGTGCCGCCATCGGCGGCATCGCCGGCGGTCTGGCCGGCAAGGGCGCCGGCGAAGTCATCAACCCGAAAGCCGGCGACGACCTGGGTGAGCACCACCTGGCCAAAGGCGTCGGCGCGGGTAGCGGCGCCGCCATCGGCGCGGCTGCCGGCGCAATCGGCGGCCCGATCGGCATGGCGGCAGGTGCCGCGATCGGCGGCCTGGCCGGCGGCGCAGCCGGCCGCGGCGCGGGCGAAGTCGTGAACCCAAAGTCGGACGACCGTCTGAATGAACACAACCTGGCCCAGGGTACCGGTGCCGGTGCCGGCGCCATCGCGGGTGCCTCGATCGGCGCCGTGGGCGGCCCGATCGGTGCCGTGGCCGGTGCGGTTGCAGGCGGCATCGCCGGCGGCATGGCCGGCAAGGGCGCGGGCGAAGTCGTGAACCCGAAAGCGGGCGACGAGCTGCATGAACACAACCTGGCCGGCGGCGTCGGTACCGGCGGCGGCGCCGCAGCCGGCGCGGCCCTGGGTGCGGTGGGCGGCCCGATCGGCATGGCCGCCGGCGCAGCGATCGGCGGCATCGCCGGCGGCATGCTGGGCAAGGGTGCGGGCCACCTGGTCAACCCGACCGAGGAAGATGCTTACTGGCGCAACAACTACCAGACCGCGTCCGGCTACACCCCGGGCTACACCTACGACGACTACGCGCCGGCCTATGCACTGGGCTACAACAATGCGCGCCGCTTCCCTGACTACGACACGGCCGAGCCGCACTTCGCCGGCGAGTGGGATCGCGTCAAGGGCAACTCGCGCCTGACCTGGCCGCAAGCCAAGTCGGCCAGCCGCGCCGCCTGGGAAAAGGTCGAGCGCGCGATTCCGGGTGATTCCAATCACAACGGCATCTGATTGAGGCCTGACGCAATCAGGTAAACGTCAAGTAAAAAAGCCCCGGGGCCGCAAGGCCCCGGGGCTTTTTCGTGCGCGAAGCGCGAACCCTTGATAAGCGCGAACGCCTACCGAGCGCGAACGCCTACCGAGCGCGAACGCTTACCGAACGCGGACGATTACTGCTTGACCGCTTCCACCTGGATCGCCAGCTTGACGTCCATGTTGAAGCCGTAGGCTTCGCCGTAGCTCACGCCGAAATCGCTGCGCTTGAAGCTGCCCGAGGCGTCGGCGCCGCAGACTTCCTTCTTGGTCATCGGGTTGATCATGCACTTGAACTTGTTGACGGTCAGGGTGACCGGCTTGGTCACGCCGTGCAGCGTCAGCTGGCCGTCGACGGTGGCCGGGACATCGCCCTTGAACACCAGCTTGCCCTTGTAGGTCGCGGTCGGGAACTTGGCGGTGTCGAACAGTTCGTCCTTCTTGGCGTGCGCGTTCAGCGCGTCGTTGCCGAAGTCGATGCTGTTGGTGTCGATGGTGATGTCGATGGTGCCGGTCTTGGCAGCCTTGTCGTAGACGATGTTGCCTTCGGTCTTGTTGAACTTGCCGCGCCAGACCGACAGGCCACCGAAGTGGTCAGCTTCGAAGCTCGGGTAGGTGTGGGTCGGGTCGACCTTGTAGGTGTCGGCGGCGAAGGCAGCGGTGGTGCTGGCGGCGGCCAGCAGGGCCAGGGCGATGTGCTTGATTTTCATGTGTTTTCCTCTTGGTTTGAATGGATACTACGTTGACTGCGCCGCTTATTGTGCAGCTGATACGCGGAACTTGATGACGACTTCATCGGCGACGATGCCGGTGTCCTTCCATTCGCCCTCGCCGATATGGAAGGCGAGGCGCTTGATCGGCAGTTGGCCTTCGAAGACCTGCCTGCCGCCTTCCGGTTTCACGCTGAGCGGGAAACTGACGTCCTGGGTGCGGCCCTTGATGGTCAGCTTGCCGCTGACGTTGAGCTTGCCCGCGGCGGCCGGCTTGATGGCGGTGGACACGAAGCTGGCTTTCGGGAACTGGGCCGAATTGAACCACTCCTTCTTGGCGATTTCCTTGTTGTACTCGGGCGAGCCGATGTCGAGGCTGGCGGTATCGATGTCGACCCGCGCGCTCGCCTTGTCCGGGTGCGCGGCATCGTAATCGATCTGCGCATTGAAACGGGTGAACTTCGACTCGACCGCCGCATCCATCTGCTTGAAGACGGCCGAGACGCTGCTGCGTGCGACGTCGGTTTTCAGGGGGGCGGCGACAGCCGCCAGCGTGGTCACGGCACATACGGCGGCAAGGGTGGCGCGAAGTTTCATGGTGTCTCCTCAGGTTGAACGGCCGGGCAGCATGCGGCGCAGGGTGCCGTCGCGGTCGACGACGGCATGCTTGAGTGCTGCCAGCACGTGCAGGGCGACCAGTGCGGCCATCGCCATGTTGAGCCAGTAGTGGACGCCTTTCAGCGTCGCGGCCAGCGCCGGGTCCTTGGCGATGAATACCGGTAGCTTGACCAGGCCGAACCAGACGACCGGAACGCCGGCCGCCAGCGAATAAAAATAGCCGGACAGCGGCACGGCAAAGATGAACACATACAGCAGGTGGTGCAGGCCATGCGCCGCCCCGCGCTGCCAGGCCGGCATCGACGCCGGCAATACCGGCGGACGGTGCCGCAGGCGCCACAACAGGCGCAGCACGGCCAGCAGCATGACGGTCACGCCCGCCCATTTGTGCCAGGAATAATAGCGCAGCTTGGTTGGGGTAAGGCCGGGAATGTCGGTCATGACCAGGCCCAGCGTGAACGCGCCGATGATCAGCACGGCGATCAGCCAGTGAAGCGCGATCGCGGTCGTGGTATAGCGCTGCATGATGGGTCCCGGTAAGTGGTCGTCAATACGGATCGGCACATATCTTATCAAACAATATTGCTGTGCTGACTCATTGCGGATAGCAACACTGTAACCGTTCCATCTTTTGCGTGGAAGACAGATGAACGGATAACATTGTTCAACCAGCGGCACAATCGAACCGCATCGCGTGCGCGTATTTCAGCCGTTCACGATACGTTGTATTTATGCTAAAGAAAACAGGCTGAGGCAGGTAAAATATTGACGCATCAGTTTTATAAAAGATAATTGTAAATATGATAGTTTCGATTGATTGTGCATGAGCAGCTTCGTTCCATCGATCGCCGTCGCCCTGGCGGCACTCGCGCTGCTGCCTGCGCATGCCCAGACCGCCGATGACGAGGGCAAGCCGCGCTCGTCCGCCGACTTCGCCGACCTCTCGATCGAGGAACTGGCGAACATCGACATCACCTCGGTATCGCGCCGTCCCGAGCGCCTGCAGGAGGCGCCGGCTTCCGTCTTCCTGATCACGGCCGACGACATCCGCCGCTCGGGCGCGCGCAGCCTGCCGGAGATATTGCGCCTGGCGCCCAACCTCCAGGTGGCGCGCAGCAGCAATGCCAATTACGCCATTTCGGCGCGCGGCATGAACGGCACCGGCAACAGTCCGGCCAACAAGCTGCTGGTCATGATCGACGGCCGCTCGGTGTATTCGCCGCTGTTCTCGGGCGTGTTCTGGGATGAACCGGACGTGATGCTGGAAGACATCGAGCGCATCGAGGTCATCAGCGGGCCGGGCGCGACGCTGTGGGGCGTGAACGCGGTCAACGGCGTGATCAACATCACCACCCGCGCCGCGCGCGACACCCGCGGCGACCTGGCCATGCTGCGTGCGGACGAGGACGGTGCGCAGCTGGCTTTCCGCCACGGCGGCGGCAGCGACAGCGGCAGCGGTCCGCGCAACTGGCGCGTCTACGGCAAACTGTTCGGCATCGGCCACGGTCAACTGGCCGCCGGCGGGCGGCTCGACGACGACTGGACCCAGGGCCAGGTCGGCCTGCGCGCCGACTGGCGCCGCGGCGCCGACCGCTGGGACGTGATCGCCAACGCCTGGCGCGGGCGCCAGGGCCAGCCGGCGCCCGGCGTCATCGCGGCGCCCGGGGCGGGGGTGGGCCTGGGCGACATCGACACCCACGGCGCCAACCTGAGCGGACGCTGGGAGCGCGCGCTCGACGACGGCGCCAGCGTGGCCGTGCAGGCGTATTACGACACCCGCTACCGCAAGGTGCGGCCGACCTTCACCGACGCGGTCGACATCGCCGACATCCAGTTCCAGCATGCGCTGGCGCCGCTCGGCGCGCACACGATCGTCTGGGGCGGCGAATACCGCTACGACCAGGACCATGTCGACAACACCCGCTTCGTCGCCTTTTTGCCGGCCGAGGACCGCCAGGCCTGGGCCAGCCTGTTCGCCCAGGACGAGATCGCGCTGCGCCGGGACCTGCGCCTGACCGCGGGTGCGCGCTACGAGCGCAATCCCTATACCGGCGCCGAGTTCCTGCCGACGCTGCGCCTGTCCTGGCATGCGACGCCGCTGCATTCGTTGTGGGCCGGCGCCTCGCGCACCGTGCGCGCGCCGTCGCGCCTGGACGCCGACACCTACGTTCCCGGCGTGCCGCCCTACCTGCTGGCCGGCGGCAGCCAGATACGCGCCGAAGTCGCGCGCGTGTTCGAGCTCGGCTACCGCGGCCAGGCCGGCCGCGCCATGGCGTGGTCGGTCACTGCCTTCCGCAACCTGTACGACCACCTGCGCACGCAGGAAGTGTCGGCAGACGGCAGCCAGGTCATGTTCGGCAACGGCATGGAGGGGCACTCGCACGGCATCGAAGCCTGGGGCAGCCTGCAGCTCGGCGACAGCTGGCGCCTGTCGGCCGGCGCCACCGCGCTGCACGAGGCATTCAGCCTGAAGCCGGGCAGCCGCGACACAGGCAGCACGCTGGCCGGCGGCTTCGATCCGGCGTATACGGCGCAGCTGCGTTCGAGCTGGACCATCGACGCCGCACGCGAGCTGGAAGTGTCGCTGCGCCACGTCGGCGCGACCCGGCCGGCGGTCGATGCCTATACCGCGCTCGACGCGCGCTTCGGCTGGCGGATTGCGCCGGGGGTGGAAGTGTCGGTGATCGGGACCAACCTGAATGGCGGGCATGCCGAGTATGGGTCGGTGCCGATCAGGACGGAGGTGCCGCGGACGGTGGGTATTAAACTGGTGTGGCAGAGGTAGGGCAGAGGCGGCGTACGAAAAATACGTAACCTCAAAACCGTCGCCCCTGCGAAGGCAGGGGCCCAAGTTGGTAGCGTGCCGAAAACTTGGACCCCTGCCTGCGCAGGGGCGACGTTTACACGCTAGCGCTTATTCCACGCTGGCGCTTGCTTCACGCTGACGCTCAGATCGCCTTGGCCAGCTGCGCCGCCAGGCCGATGTAGTTCGCCGGCGTCATCCCCAGCATCAGTTCCTTGGCTTCCTGCGGCAGCGCCAGTCCGTGAATGAATTCCTGCAGCGCTTCGCGGGTGATGCCCTTGCCGCGCGTGAGTTCCTTCAGCTGTTCGTAGGGGTTCTCGATGCCGTAACGGCGCATCACGGTCTGCACCGGCTCGGCCAGCACTTCCCAGTTGGCGTCCAGGTCGGCCGCCAGGCGCTGCGGATTCACTTCCAGCTTGTTCAGGCCGCGCAGGCAGCTGTCGTAGGCCAGCAGCGCGTAGCCGAAGCCGACACCGATGTTGCGCAGGACCGTGGAGTCGGTCAGGTCGCGCTGCATGCGCGAGACCGGCAGCTTGTCGGCCATGTGGCGCAGCATCGCATTGGCCAGGCCCAGGTTGCCTTCCGAGTTCTCGAAGTCGATCGGGTTGACCTTGTGCGGCATGGTCGACGAGCCGATCTCGCCGGCCTTCAGCTTCTGCTTGAAGTAGCCCAGCGAGACGTAGGTCCAGATGTCGCGGTTCAGGTCGAGCAGGATCGTATTCGTGCGCGAAATCGCATCGAACAGCTCGGCCATGTAGTCGTGCGGCTCGATCTGGATGGTGTACGGATTGAACGTCAAGCCGAGGCGCTGCTCGATCACGTTCTTCGAGAAGGCCGGCCAGTCGAAGCCCGGGTACGCCGACAGGTGGGCGTTGTAGTTGCCGACCGCGCCGTTCATCTTGCCGAGGATCTCGACGTCGGCGATGCGCTTGACGGCGCGCTGCAGGCGCGCGACCACGTTGGCGAATTCCTTGCCCAGGGTGGTCGGGCTGGCGGTCTGGCCGTGGGTGCGCGACAGCATCGGCAGGTCGGCGTTGACGTGCGCGATCTCGGTCAGCTTGGCGATCACGGCGGCAAGCGACGGCAGGATCACGCCGTCGCGCGCCGCTTTCAGCATCATGCCGTGCGAGGTGTTGTTGATGTCTTCCGAGGTGCAGGCGAAGTGGATGAATTCGCTGGCCGCGACCAGTTCCGGCACATCCTTGACCTGTTCCTTCAGCCAGTACTCGACCGCCTTGACGTCGTGGTTGGTGACCGCTTCGATTTCCTTGATGCGGGCGGCGTCGGCTTCCGAGAAGTCGGCGGCCAGCTTGTCCAGCAGCGCCGAGGCGTCGCTGGAGAACGGCTTCAGTTCGGCGAAGCCGGCCTGGGCCAGCGCCTGCAGCCAGGCAATCTCCACCTTCACGCGGTGGTGCATGAAGCCGGCCTCCGACAGGATCGGGCGCAGCTTGTCGGTCTTGGCGGCGTAGCGGCCGTCCAGCGGGGACAGGGCCGACAGGGTGGAGTAGGGTGCGGTAGTGGTCATGGCAGGCAGGCGCCCGAGGCGGCGCTTAGATGGCAAAGACCGCGATTTTACCACCGGCCCGCGTTTGTCAAGTCGCATTTTGGCAGGCGTTGCAAGGAGTTGCCGTCCGCTCGACCGGGGTAAGTCCGATGCTCTATACTGTCTGCCACTCCCCTAATCTGAGCATTTATGAAACTCATCGGTTCTGTCACCAGTCCCTATGTGCGCAAGGTGCGCGTCGTGTTGGCAGAGAAGAAGCTCGACTACGTGTTCGAGCTCGAAAACGTGTGGTCGAGCGATACCAGGATCTCGGCTTCCAACCCGCTCGGCAAGGTGCCCTGCCTGGTCATGGAAGAGGGCAGCGCCATGTACGATTCGCGCGTGATCGCCGAATACCTGGACACCCTGACCCCGGTCTGCAAGCTGCTGCCGGCCAACAGCCGCGACCGCGCCAACGTCAAGGTCTGGGAAGCGCTGGCCGACGGCGTCGGCGACGCCGCCGTGCTGGCCTACCTGGAACGCACCCAGCGCCCGGCCGAGCTGCAAAGCCAGGCCTGGATCGATCGCCAGCAGGGCAAGGTCCGCAACGGCCTGCGCGTCATGTCCGAGAACCTGGGCGAGCAGCCGTTCTGCATGGGCATCCACTACACGCTGGCCGACGTCGCCGTCGGCTGCGTGCTGGGCTGGCTGTCCCTGCGCTTCCCCGAGATCGACTGGCGCGGCGACTACCCGAACCTGGCGCGCCTGTTCGACAAGCTGTCCGAACGGGCGTCGTTCAAGGATACCGTTCCGCGCTGAGCACGCCATGTCGACATCGACGTCCCGGCGCTTGCAAATGGCCGACATCGCGCGCCTGGCCGGCGTGTCGACGTCGACCGTCTCGCGCGCGCTGAACCAGAGTCCCCTGGTCAACCAGGAGACGCGCGACCGCATCCTCGACCTGGCGCGCTCGCTGAACTACGTGATCAACATCGGCGCGCAGAACCTGCGGCTGCAGCAGAACCGCACGGTGGCGGTCGTGATTCCGATCGAGCAGGCGACCGCCAGCAGCTGTCCGATCCGTTCTTCCTGTCGATGCTGGGCAACCTGGCCGACGCGTTCAGCGAGCAGGGCTTCGACATCCTGGTCTCGCGCGTCGATGCCGACCAGGTCGACGCCGCGGCGGCGCCGTTCGACGCCGGCCGTGTCAGCGGCGTGGTCCTGATCGGCCAGGGCCGCCATCATGAAGAACTCAACCGGATCGCCGCGCGCGGCGTCCCGTTCGTGGTCTGGGGCGCCCAGTTGCCGCAGCAGCTGTACACCACGGTCGGCGGCGACAACCTGGCAGGCGGCCGCCTGGCGACCGAACGCCTGCTGGCGCAGGGCCGGCGCCGTATCGCCTTCCTCGGCGACATCACGCTGTCCGAGGTGGCGCTGCGCCACCGCGGCTACGCGGCCGCGCTGGCCGCGCATGGCCTCGAACCGGATCCGCAACTGCACGTCGACGCTTCCTTCCTGCCCGAGAGCGGCGGGCAGGCGGTCGAGGAACTGGCGCGCCGTGGCGCCATATATGACGGACTGTTCGCCGCCAGCGACCTGCTTGCCATGCGCGCCATCCACGGCTTGCGCGCGCAGGGCAGGGAGGTACCGTCCGAGGTGGCCGTGGTCGGCTACGACGATATCGAACTTGCCAGCTATTTTCATCCGCCCCTGACGACGGTGCGCCAGCCGCGCGACGTCGCCGCACGCGCCCTCGTGGACGCGCTGCTCTCCTGCCTCGACGGCAAACCCGCCCCCTCGGTCCTGCTGCCGACCGAACTGATCGTCCG
>JAKOOD010000527.1 GCA_022701635.1 Burkholderiaceae bacterium
GGACCGCTTTGCCCTGCACTACGTCCCCGACGCTTACGCGTCCGGCGGGCACAAGCCGATGGCGCGGCAAGCTGCCGGCGCCGGCTTGCTGCGTGCGGTGGCGCAAAGCGCGGCGCTCGATCGGGTCGGCTGCTTCAGCGACGGCGAGGCGCACGCAAAGGCATGCGAGAGCCTGCTGCGCGCGCACGGCTACCAGGGCCGGGTCGAGCGCATCGCCCGTGGCCGGCCGCAGGACATCGGCCACTACGGCATCCTGTACCACCCGGCGCCCGGCATCGGGCGCCTGGCCTGGCGCCGCATCGGCATCGGCGAGCGCCGCTACAGCCTGTGCGGGCTTGCCCACAGCACCGCCAGCCATGCGGAGATGAGTGCGCTCGCCGGCCTGCTGGCGGCGCCGGTGCGCAGCTGGGACGCGGTGATCTGCCCATCGCGCGTGGTGCGCGACAGCGTGCGCCAGATCCTGGAACGCCAGGCCGACTATCTGCGTGCCCGCCTCGGCGCCCAGCGTTTCGAGTTGCCGCAGCTGCCGCTGATTCCGCTCGGCGTGCATTGCGCCGACCTCGACATCGATGGCGGACGGCGCAGCGCCGCCCGCCGCCTGCTCGAGATCGGCGACGGCGACATCGCCTTCCTGTGCGCCGGCCCCCTGTCGTTCCACGCCGGGGCGCATCCGCAGCAGATGTTCAGCGCGCTCGAACGCGCGCAGCGGGAGGGCGGGCAGGGCGGGCAGCCGGACCGGCGCGTGCACCTGATACTGTGCGGTGCATCTAGCGGCGATGCGGTGCCGCAGGCCTTGCATGAAGCGGCCGCCGCGCTCTGTCCTTCGATCCGGCTGGTACTGGTGGACGAACGCGAGGCGAACAGGCGGCAGGATGCCTGGGCCGCCGCCGACGTCTTCACCGCGCTCGCCGACGGCGTCCAGGACAGCTACGGCCTGGCCGCGCTGGAGGCGATGGCGGCCGGGCTGCCATGCGTGGTCAGCGACTGGGACGGCTATCGCGACACGGTGCGGGACGGCGTCGATGGCTTTCGCATCCCGACCGTGATGCCGGAAGCGGGCGCCGGGCTTGATCTCGCGCAGCATTACGACGATGGCGTCGACAGCTACGACCTGTATTGCGGTCATACCAGCCAGGCGGTGGCGGTGGATGGCGCGCAGCTCGCGCAGGCCTATGCCCGGCTGATTGGCGACGCGGACCTGCGCCGCCAGCTGGGCGCAAGCGGGCGCCTGCGCGCGCTGCAGGAATTCGATTGGGCGGTGGTGTTCGCGCGCTACCGCGCCTTGTGGAGCGAGCTCGATGAGCGGCGCCGCGCCGATGCGGCCCTGGGGCCGCCGCTGCCGCAAGTGGTGCCGGACCGGCAGGATCCGTTTGCGCTGTTCGCGTCGTATCCGAGCGCGCAGATCACGCCGGCCTCGCTGGTGACGCTCGCGCCGGATGCATCGCTGACGCTGCTGCGCCAGTACCGCGAGCTGGCGATCAACCGCTTCGCGGCGGCGTCGCTGCCGACGCTGGAAGAGTTCGGCCTGATCTTCGGATCGATCGAATCGCGGCCGATGCAGGTCGATGAATTGCTCGATACATTGGGACCGTGCGACCGCCCGACGCTGCTGCGCGGACTCGCCTGGTTGAGCAAGATGGACTTGCTGCAGGTCGTCGGCAGAGATGAATAAAGCCTGTATATAAAGGCCTTATGCAATTGCAGTAATAGGGGATTCACAGCGGTAGAAACGATGGCAGTAACAGCGACGCAGTTGGCGCGCTTGTTTTTTCGGACGAAGCAGAACGAAGAAGGAATCAAACGTTATCGCGTTGATCGATCTAAAAGGATTGATTACGGGTTCCCCCATATGCAAAGGCATGAAAAATATTGTGTGCGGGTTGCGCACTGACAAGGTTTTCATGTACCTTACGTGATTGAATTTGTCAAAACGTGAACACGCCGGTTTTAAAGGCGTTAAGCGGGAAACAGACCGATCGAAAATGGGACGCTGATTCATTCAGTATGCGCGTGAGCTTAGCGAAAAGAACAAGCCGCATTGCCTGAATAAGTTTCGGGCATGGCGGCTTTTTCTTTTCGCGCGCTTCATGGCAGCGATGTGAATGGCGTAGTGAACCGTCGGACTTCAGTCGTTTCGGTCGTCGGCGACGACGATAGCTGAAGCGCTGCAGACTTGAGGAGTTGCAGCAGTTCAGCTGGTGCCGGATTCATTGACGCAGACACCGTGTGTGCGCCGATGAATAATTCGCCCGACCAAGCAGACTGGGTTGGACGGGTTCAAACCTTGTAGCGTATTTTCTCATCGCAGAGAAGGAGAACTTAAAATGGCAACAGCCACCAAGAAAGCCGCAGCAAAGCCGGCAGCAAAAGCTGCCGCTGCAGAAAAACCGGCCGCTAAAAAAGCAGCGGTTAAATCGGCAACCAAGCCGGAAACCAAGCCGGCAGTAAAAGCCGCCGCAAAACCGGCAGCAAAACCGGCAGCAAAACCTGCAGCGAAGAAAGCCGCTGCAACCAAGGCGCCGGCCACCAAAACCGCTGCAACCAAGACCACCGCCGCTAAAGCGCCGGTAAAAGCTGCTGTAACCAAAACCGCTGCTAAAGCACCGGCCAAAGCTGCTGCAACCAAGGCCACCACTGCCAAAGCACCGGCCAAAGCTGCTGCAACCAAGACCGCTGCCTCCAAGGGCTCGGCTTCGCCAGCGGCGAAGACGGGCGCCAAGACTGCTGCAACCAAGACCGCCACCAACACTGCGACCAAGGCTGCTGCAACCAAGACCGCTGCTTCCAAAGCATCGGCCAAGACTGGTGCAACCAAGACCGCGACCAAAGCTGCTGCAACCAAGACCACTGCTTCCAAAGCGCCGGCTAAAGCTGCTGTAACCAAGACCGCTGCCAAGACCGCGACCAAAGCTGCTGCAACCAAGACCGCCACTTCCAAGAGCTCGGCGTCGCCAGTGGCAAAGACGGGCGCCAAGACTGCTGCGACCAAGACCGCCGCCAAGACCGCGACCAAAGCTGCTGCAACCAAGACCACCGCTGCCAAGGGCTCGACTTCGCCAGTGGCGAAGACGGGCGCCAAGGCTGCTGCGACCAAGTCCACCACTGCGAAAGCACCGGCCAAGACTGCTGCAACCAAGACTGCCGCAACCAAGACCACCGCAACCAAGACCACCGCTGCATCGGCCAAGACTGCTGCAACCAAGACTGCTGCGTCCAAAGCACCGGCCAAGACTGCTGCAACTAAAACTGCCGCAACCAAGGCCACCGCTGCCCCAGCCAAGACTGCTGCAACCAAGACTGCCGCAACCAAGACTGCCGCAACCAAAACCGCTGCCACCAACGCACCGGTGAAAGCTGCCGCAACCAAGACCGCAGCAACCAAGACCGCCGCAGCCAAGACCCCGGCCAAGACCGCAGCCACCAAAATCGCCGACACCAAGCCGGCAGTGAAGCAGGCCGCCGCCAAGCCGGAAACCGCGGCATCGACCGCGTCGACGGCATCGGCAGCCCCGGCCGCAGCCAAGAAAGCATCGGCTTCGACCGAGAAAAAGCCGGCAGCAAAAAAAGCCGCCGCGCCGAAGGCCGAAGCCAAGCCTGAAGCGAAAGCGGACACCTCGGCTGACAGCAAAGCGGAAACCAAGGCCGAAGCGGCAACGGAAGCCAAGTCGGACACCAAGCAGGACGCAAAGCAGGAGACCAAGGACAGCGCCCAACCGGCCGCCAAATCGGTCCTCACGCCGGCAGCCGCATGGCCGTTCCCGACCAGCAGCCGTCCGTAACAGCTGCCGTTCCACGTCTGGATCAGGCAAAATACCGCTGTGTGAAGTTCACACAGCGGTTTTTTTTTAAGGAGTCTTTGTGCTGCCCATTCTTCAGTTGATCGTCGATACCGTGGCCGGTGTCCTCGGCGGCGTCCTGCTGCTGCGTTTCTGGATGCAGGTCATCCGGGTCCGCCCACCTGCCTCGATCGGGCAGTTCATCTTTACCCTGAGCGACTGGCTGGTACGCCCTTTGCGCCGCGTCGTGCCCGGCATGGGCGGTTACGACTGGGCCAGCCTGATCGGCGCCTTCCTGGTGGTGCTGGTCGCGAGTGCCGTCATGCTGCTGGCAGGCTGGACCGGGCAACAGGTATTCCTGTATGCCCTGTTCCGGATCCTGAACTGGATCATCTACGGTTTCATGGGCCTGCTGATCATCGAAGTCATCTTCAGCTGGATCAATCCGCACGCGCCGCTGGCACCTTTCGTGCGTGCGCTCACGGACCCGCTGCTGCGTCCCCTGCGCCGCGTGATTCCGCCGCTCGGCGGCCTCGACATCACCGTGCTGGTCGCGGTGATCCTGCTGCAGATCATCCAGTACTTGCTGCGCCAGGGTTTCGGCCAGGCCTTCGTCATGATGTAAGGCGACGCCGGCAACGGCAGTAGAAACACCAAGGGCCCAGGCCCGGCATGCAAGCCGGACCTGGGCCCTTGTTTATCGACTGATGGCGTGCGCCGCGATCAGTAGCGGTAGCCGAACGCCGCCTCGAACTTGTCGGCGATCTCCTGGGCCGTGAAGCGGTGGTTCTGGCCGCCCTGGTGCGCGATCTTGATCGAACCGAGCAGGCTGGCGATGCGGCCGGTGGTCGGCCAGTCGAGGTCGTTGGCGATGCCGTACAGCAGGCCGGCGCGATAGGCGTCGCCACAGCCGGTCGGGTCGACCACGGCGCTGGCCGTCACCGCCGGGATGACGTGGTGCTCGCCGCCGGCGTAGATGCTCGAGCCCTGTTCGCCACGGGTGACGATCAGCGCATCCAGGCGCGAGGCGATGTCGTGCAGGGTCAGGCCGGTACGGTCCATCACCATCTCGAATTCGTAGTCGTTGCAGGCCAGGTAGGCGGCTTGCCCGATGAAGGTCAGCAGTTCTTCGCCGTTGAACATCGGCAGCTGCTGGCCCGGATCGAAGATGAAGGGCACGCCACGCTCGGCGCAGTCGCGCGCATGCTTGATCATGCCGTCGCGGCCGTCCGGGGCGATGATCGCCACGCGCAGCGGCAGGTAGTCGGCCAGGCTGTTTTCGTGCGAGAACTGCATCGCGCCCGGGTGGAAGGCGTTGATCTGGTTGTTGTCCAGGTCGGCGGTGACGAAGCACTGGGCGGTATAGGCGTCGCCGATGGTGCGGATGGCGTTGGTGGCCAGGCCCTGCTTTTCCATGCGGTCGAGGTAGTCGCCGCCGTCCTGGCCGATGGTGCCCATGATCAGCGGCTCGCCGCCGAGCATGTGGAGGTTGTAGGCGATGTTGACCGCGCAGCCGCCGTATTCGGTGCGCAGGGTCGGCACCAGGAAGGAGACGTTCACGCGGTGCAGCTGGTCGGCCAGCAGGGTTTCGCCGAAGCGGCCATGGTATTGCATGATCTTGTCGAAGGCGATCGAGCCGCAGATCAGCGAAGTCTTGGTCATGTGAAACCTTAAGGATAGAAGATGAAGATGTGGTAGCTGGAGGGCTTCAGGTCGGCCAGCGCGAAATGCAGCTTGATCGGCTGTTCCGAGCGCGGGCCGAAGCCGCCGGCCGCGGCAGCGCCGTTTTGCGGCAGATACTCGCCGGGGGCGAACACGCGGCGCAGCACGGCCTTGTCGTTGGCGTCGGTCAGCTCGAGTTCGATGCTCGGCCAGGCCTGCACGAGATTACCCTGGTTGCGTAACAGGGTATTGAGCGCATACGTGTCCGGGCCGAGCGTCGTCAATTCGCCGTTCTCGATGGCGAGATTGTCGATCTGGGTCGGCAGTTCGATGCGGCAGCCGAGCAGGGCACAGGCGCCGCCCAAGGCGGGCCGCGCGCCCGGATAGCGCGCCGCCAGCACGTTGCGGAAATTCAGCACGAGCTGGGCCGCCAGCACCAGCAGCAGCACGACGGCGCCGATGGCCATCGCGATGCGGCGGGTGCGGCTGGCGTGCTCCTGCTTGCGGCTGCGCTTGACGAATTCCGGCTCGTCGCTTTCCGGCACGCGCAGGCGCGGCGCTTCGATCCGGGTCGGGGTCAGCTTGGTGCGCCGCGCGCGCGCATCGAGCGCCTTGGCGCGCGCCGAGCGTGGTGCGGCGGTGGGGGCCGGCGATGGTTCCTGCGGATCGGCACCGGCCGAGGCGCGCAGCGGCAGCGGGGGCGGCGGCGCGCTCTCGTCCGGGGCAGCGGCGGCGGCGTGCTGCGGTGCGCCATGCGGCGTGGAATCGGGCAGGAACGCCGGCTCGTCGCCGGGCAGCGGCTGGGCCACCAGTTCCTCGTCCACCGCCAGGTCGAAGCTGGGCTCGATACGGCCCGGCGGCGCGAACGAGGGCGGCGGTACTGGCGCGGCGGGCGCGGCCGGCGTGTCGATCGTTGCGGGCGCCACGGGTTCGGGCAGGGCGGCCGCCGGCGCGTCGTCCTCGGGCGCCAGGCGCGGTTCTCGCCGTGGTTCTGCCCACGGCTCGATGCGCGGCTCGATCCTGCCTTGCGGCGCGAAGGCCAGCGTCTCGACGGCATGCGCGAGCACGTCGCCGTGCGGCGGTTCGGGATCCCGCGGTTGGGACGGTACCGGTCCGGTGCCGGCTGGGCGTACGTCAGCCTCCGCCTCGACGGCGCCGGCTTCTTGCACCGCCTGCGCCAGCACATCGCCATGCGGCGGCTCAGGGTTCCGCGGCTGCGGCTCGGTGGCTTCGGGCTCGGGCACTTCGTCATCCAGCGGCGGCAAGTCGACGTCCACCACCGGACCGGCGCCGGCTTCTTCGACCGCATGGGCCAGCACGTCGCCATGCGCCGATTCCGGATCTTGCGGATGCGGCTGCGCCTGCGGTTCGGCGGCCTCCGGCTCGGGCGCTTCGTCGCTCGGCGGCGGCAGGTCGACGTCTGCTACCGGGCTGGCGCCGGCTTCGTCGACCGCGTGGGCCAGCACGTCGCCATGCGGCGTCTCTGGATCGTGCACGACGGGCGTAGCCGCCGCATCCGGGGCCGCCTTGGGCAGGACGCCGAGCGGATCGACGGTGCCGGTGACATCGAGGGTATGGACCGGATGCGCCGTGAAGCCGGCGCTGGGGTCTCGTTCTGCTTGCGGGGAAGCTGCGGGGGAGGGTGGCGCCACCTCGGCGCCAGGCGCCGGCATCCCGGGACCGGCGGCCGGCTTCGGCGCATCCAGGTCGATCAGGTGCGCGCTGCCGTCAAAGATGCGCTGGCAGGCGCCGCAGCGGACGATGCCGCCGCGGAGCTTGAGCTGGTCCGAGGCGACCCGGAACCTGGTCTGGCAAAACGGGCACTGGGTCGCGAGCGCCATGCGGTCACTCGCCGTTTTCGGCGGCGCGCGACGGCGGTGCGGACTCCAAGCCGAGCTGCCCGTGGAGGGCGACCCAGCCGTCGTGCTCGGCCCAGACGCCCAGCTTGATGAAAGGTGCGTAGGCGGCGGCCACTTCCTCGGCCTGGCGCGCCAGCACGCCCGACAGGACCAGCGAACCGCCTTCGGCCACGCGGCCGGACAGCATCGGCGCCATCAGTTTCAATGGGCTCGACAGGATGTTGGCCACCACGATGTCGAAGCGGCTGTCCTTGCGCTCGGACGCGCCGAAATCGTCCGGCACGTAGAAGTCGATGGCGCAGCCGTTGCGTTCGGCATTCAGCTTGGCCGATTCGATCGCCTGCGGGTCGATGTCGACCCCGGCCACGTCGGCTGCGCCGAGCTTCTTGGCGACCATCGCCAGGATGCCGGAACCGCAACCGTAGTCCAGCACCGACCTGCCCGGTGCCGGATGCGCTTCCAGCCACTCCATGCACAGGCGGGTGGTCGGATGGCTGCCGGTGCCGAAGGCCAGGCCCGGATCGACTTCCAGGATCAGGCCGTTCGGATCCGGGGCTTCGTGCCAGCTCGGCACGACCCAGATGTTCTTGCCGATGTGGATAGGCGTGAACTGTGATTGCGTCA
>JAKOOD010000479.1 GCA_022701635.1 Burkholderiaceae bacterium
TTCACGGTCATTCCGGTCATGGGCACACGAAAACGACATGTTATCTAGTTAATTGCAAAAAAGCATCATTTAAGTCGCATGTTGAACAAATGCCGACGTCGCCAGACGGGGTGACGCGGGCCCGGCGGCTGTTCACGCCATGTGTATCGCATTCAATTGCGCGACCAATTTTGGTGGCGGGCGTTAGGATTTAAGCAATCTGAGCGTACCCAAGGAGATTGCCATGCCGCAGGAAGAAAAAGACCGTGTCGTGAACACGGATCGCAAGATCGAGGAACAGAGCTACAAGCGCGAGCCGCACGAGCGCGACGAGTCACCGGATGGCCAGAGCATCAAGCCGCGCGGCATCATGGCGCAGGCCGCCGCCGATCTCGAGCAGGGCCTGGTCGATACCGAAAACTACGAAGGCCGCGGCACGCCGGGCCTGGAACAGGCGGTCCAGCCGAAGCCGGACGCCACCGGGCAGGCCACGCCGCTGGAAGGCCGCCACCGCGACATGCGCGACCACGATTCGGTGGAACCGGTCGACAAGGGGCAAAACCGATGAGCGCACGCATCCTGGCGCTGGCCGTGCTGGGGGCCATGAGCGCGACTGCGCTCGCCCAGCAATATGCTCCCGGCTTCGGCCCTGATCCGCAGTTGCCGGCGCCGCAAAAATCGCTGATCCCGACCATGAACATCGCCCCGGCCGAACCCTGGCCCCAGGGCACCCGGCCGACGCCGGCCGCCGGCCTGGCGGTCACCGCCTATGGCACCGGCCTCGACCATCCGCGCTGGCTGTACGTGCTGCCAAACGGCGACGTGCTGGTGGCCGAGAGCAACAAGCCGGCCAACGCGCCCAAGGAAGACGGCATCAAGGCCAAGGTGCAGGGCATGGTCATGAAAAAAGCCGGTGCCGGGGTGGAATCGCCCAACCGCATCGTCCTGTTGCGCGGCATCGGCGCCAACGGCGCCGCGGCCACCAAGACCACCTTTGCCCAGGACCTGAATTCGCCGTTCGGCATGACACTGGTCGGCAGCGACCTGTACATCGCGAACGCGGACGCCCTGTGGCGCTTCCCGTATAAAACCGGCGAAACCACCCTCTCCGGCAAGGGCACCAAAGTGATGGACCTGCCGGCGGGCATCAACCACCACTGGACCAAGAACGTGGCCGCGTCCCCCGACGGCAAGAAGCTGTACGTCACGGTCGGCTCCAACAGCAACGTCGCCGAGAATGGCATGGAGATCGAACAGGGCCGCGCCGCGATCTGGGAGTACGACATCGCCAGCGGCAAGGGCCGCATCTACGCCAGCGGCTTGCGCAACCCGAACGGGATGGACTTCGAGCCCCAGACCAAGATGCTCTGGACCGCCGTCAACGAACGCGACGAGATCGGCAACGACCTGGTGCCGGACTACATGACGTCGGTGAAGGACGGTGGCTTCTACGGCTGGCCGTACAGCTACTACGGCCAGCACGTCGACGACCGCGTCAAGCCGCAAAAGCCGGACATGGTGGCCAAGGCCATTCCGCCCGACTATGCGCTCGGCGCACACACGGCCTCGCTGGGCCTGGCGTTCTACAACGCCAGCCTGCTGCCGCAATTCAAGAACGGCGCCCTGATCGGCCAGCACGGTTCCTGGAACCGCAAGCCGCGCTCCGGCTACAAGCTGATCTTCGTGCCTTTCAATAACGGCAAGCCGAGCGGCCCGCCCCAGGACGTGCTGACCGGCTTCCTGAGCAAGGACGGCAAGGCTTACGGCCGTCCGGTCGGGGTCGCGGTCGACAAGCAGGGCGCGGTCCTGCTGGCCGACGACGTCGGCAACATCGTCTGGCGAATCACGCCGGCGACCAAATAACCCAATCACCCATCAGGAGAAACAACATCATGACGATCAAGCGTAAAGGCAGCGCCGCCTGGAGTGGCGGCCTCAAGGATGGCAAGGGTTCGGTATCGACCCAGAGCGGCGTGCTGAACCAGCAGCAATACGGCTTCAATACCCGTTTCGAAGACGGCCCGGGCACCAATCCGGAAGAACTGCTGGGCGCGGCGCACGCCGGCTGCTTTACCATGGCGCTGTCGGGCCAGCTTGGCGCGGCCGGCATGACCGCGCAAAAGCTGGAAACCACGGCCACCGTGTCGCTGGACAAGGTCGGCGACAGCTTCGCCATCACCGCGGTGCACCTGGACCTGGTCGCCGTGATCCCGGGTGCCGACGAAGCGGCGTTCCAGGAAGCGGCGCGCAAGGCCAAGGAAGGCTGCCCGGTGTCGAAGCTGTTCAACACCAACATCACCCTCGACGCCAAGCTGCAGGCATAGGGTCAGAGGCACAGGGGTCAGAGCCCGATTTTTCTTTCGGGGCTCTGACCCCGAAGTTCTGCCAACACCGGTGTTCCTGCCCCGGTGTTGCGACACGTAGCACATCGAGGGCCTCGCCTGCAGGAATTCGCCCAAGCGCATAAAATCCCATCTTTCCGTCATCACCACCAAGGACCACAATGCGCCTCCTGCACACCATGTTACGCGTCGGCGACCTGCAGCGCTCCATCGACTTCTACACGAACGTACTGGGCATGAAGCTGCTGCGCACCAGCGAAAACCCGGAATACAAGTACACCCTGGCCTTCGTCGGCTACGGCAACAATCCGGACCACGCCGAACTCGAGCTGACCTACAACTGGGGCACCGACAAGTACGAGCTGGGCACGGCCTACGGCCATATCGCCCTGTCGACCGAAGACATCTACAAAACCTGCGAGCAGGTGCGTGCCGCCGGCGGCAACATCAGCCGCGAGCCGGGCCCGGTCAAGGGCGGCAGCACCGTGATTGCCTTCATCACCGACCCGGACGGCTACAAGGTCGAACTGATCGAGCGCGCCGACAATGCCGGTGGCGGCGGCCTGAGCAAGTAAGCTCCCGCAGGCCCGGCCGAGCCAAAAATCAGCAGGCCCCGGCAGCGTTTTGCGGGGCCTGCTACAATCGTTTGGTCTGCTGCAAGGCAGACACCATAAATACGTCTTCGGGGCGGGGTGCGATTCCCCACCGGCGGTATGGCCATCATGGCCGAGCCCGCGAGCGCCTGTAGTTTGATACAGGGTCAGCAGATCTGGTGAGAAGCCAGGGCCGACGGTATAGTCCGGATGAAAGAAGATGTAGCGTCATTACGCGCCCGCGTGCCGCCACGGTATGCAGGGACGCGCCGTTTCGCTTTGCCCTGATGCGTTTTTCGCCAAGAAACGCACGCCCTGGCGTGCGTCATAATCCCATTGCGAGGAGCGTCTCAATGACCATCAATACCTTTACCCTTCAGAGCGACGACCTGGACGGCCGCATTGCCGCCGCCATCGAAGCGACCCAGGCCGGCATCCCGGTCATCCTGCTCGACGATTTCGACCGTGAAAACGAGGCCGACCTGATCGTCGCCGCCGAAAAGCTGACCGTCGAGACCATGGCCGTCATGATCCGCGAATGCAGCGGCATCGTCTGCCTGTGCCTGACCGCCGACACCGTGCGCGCGCTCGAGCTGCCGCCGATGGCGCTGGAGAACGGCAGCAAGTACGGTACCCCGTTCACGGTGTCGATCGAGGCGCGCGAAGGCGTCACCACCGGTGTCTCGGCTGCCGACCGTGTGACCACGATCCGCGCCGCGATCGCCCCGGATGCGAAGCCGTCCGACCTGGTGCGCCCGGGCCACGTGTTCCCGCTGCGCGCCAACCCCGCCGGCGTGCTGGGCCGCAAGGGCCATACCGAGGGTTCCGTCGACCTGGCTATCATGGCCGGCCTGCAGCCGTCGGCCGTGCTGTGCGAGCTGATGAACGAAGACGGTACCATGATGCGCGGCGAAGCGATCGAACGCTTTGCGCGCGAGCGCGGCTATCCGATCCTGACGATCGCCGAGATGATCGCATGGCGCCAGCGCGAGGAACGCGCGGCCGCTTGATCAGCGCTCGCCGATTGCAACCTCGCCCCTGCGGAGGCATGGGTCCAAGTTCGGGGCGAACCGCCAACCTTGGGTACCTGCCTGCGCAGGGGCGACGGTTTCAAGGCTAACGAAAACGGCGCACATGGCGCCGTTTTTCGCATCAAACAACTTGGATTCCCGCCTGCGCGGGAAGTCATTTCCGGCAGTGCCGGAAATGACGTAATCGGTCAAGGCTGCTGCAACAAGGCATTCACCGGCTGCAAGTCATCCTCGCGCAGCGATCCCGCCGCCGCCTTCAGGCGCAGGCCGGACAGGATGGTGTTGTAGCGCGCGCGGGCCAGGTCGGTCTGGGTCTGGTACAGCTGGCGCTGCGCATTCAGCACGTCGATGTTGATGCGCACGCCCACCTGGTAGCCCAGCTTGTTCGACTCGAGCGCCGAGTTGCTCGACACTTCGGCCGCTTCCAGCGCCTTGACCTGGGCCAGGCCGGTGTTCACGCCGAGGAAGGACTGGCGCGCCGTCAGCGCCGCGTTGCGGCGGTTCGCTTCGAGGTCGTTGCGGGCCTTGTCTTCCAGCGCGATCGATTCGCGCACCTGGCTGGTGACGGCGAAACCGTTGAAGATCGGGATGTTGTACTGGATGCCGATCGAATTGGTCGTGTTCTTGTAGGGCTGGATCGTGCGGTTGGCATCGGTGTGGCTGGAGGCCACCGTCAGGTCCAGCGTCGGATAATGCCCGGCGCGGCGGCGCGAGATTTCGCGCTTGGCCACTTCGACCGACAGCTCGGCCGCCGTCACCGCGTAATTCTGGCTTTCGGCCGCCGACACCCATTGGTCGACGTTGATCGGTTCCGGCGCCCTCAGGGTCACGCCGGGACGCAGCGTCGCCAGCGCCGCCGGGGGCGTGCCGATGATCGCCTGCAGCGCGGTCTTCTTGTTTTCGAGGTCGTTGACCGCGGCCAGCTCTTGCGACACCACCAGGTCGTAGGCGGCCTGGGCTTCGTGGGTATCGGTGATGGTCTGGGTGCCGACTTCGAAGTTGCGCTTGGCCGAGGCCAGCTGCTCGGTGGTCGCGACCTTCTGGGCGCGGGTCGAGGCCAGCGTGTCCTGGGCCGCCAGCACGTCGAAGTAGGCCTGGGCCACGCGCGTGATCAGGTCCTGCTGGGCCTGGGCAAACTGGGCTTCGGTGATGGATTGCTGCAGCTTGCTCTGCTCGTAGCTCTGCCACAGGTCCCAGCGGAACAGCGGCTGCTGCAGCGCGATCGTATAGTCCTTGACGGTGCCGTAGGTGTTGTTGCCGCCGGAGACACCGGTAGCGACGCCGTTCGGGTCGGTGATGACCTGGCCGATGCCGGACGAGCTATCGCTCTTGGACCGGGTAATGCCCCCGCTGATGCCGACCGTCGGCAGCAACCCCGCACGCCCCTGCACGCTGCGTTCGCGTCCCGCGACAGCGGAGGCGCGGGCGCTGGCATAGGTGGCGTCGTTCGCCAATGCCTGCTGGTACACCTGGAGCAGGTCGGCTGCGCCGGCATCCAGCGTGAAGAACGCGCCAGCCAGCAGCACGGCGATAAGGGGTTTCTGCATTGCCATCTCCACAGGAGTCATCAAAAGTTTTGGAATCAGGCCGTCAATACTTCGCCATCGAAGGATCGACCTGCACTGCCCAGGCGTGTATCCCGCCCGTTAAATTCGTTACGTTGCCGAAGCCGTTACGCTCCAGGAAAGCCGCCACCTGCATGCTGCGCGCGCCGTGATGGCATACGCAGACGATCTCGCGGTCGTCATCCAGTTCGGTCACCCGGATCGGAATCAGATTCATGGGGATCTGGGTCGAGCCCTCGATGTGGCAGGTCTCGACTTCCCAGTTTTCCCGCACGTCGAGCAGCAGCGGTTTCGGGCGCGACGGGTCGGCCAGCCAGGCGGCCAATTCGGGTGCGGTAATGTGCTGCATCCTTATTCCTCCTGTCCGTTCAGAACTGGAAATGCGACGCCACCGGGGCGCCGGCCAGGTAGCGGATGTTCGTCTCGAACACCTTGACCGGGTTCCACGACGCCTCGCCGGTGCGGGTGATGATGCTGAATTCCATGACCGGCGGCTGGCCGGTGATGGCGGCAATGCGGCCACCCACTTTCACCTGCTTCAGGATCGCTTCCGGCAGCACTTCCAGCGCGCCCGAGATCACGATCACGTCGTACGGCGCACCCTTGTCCCAGCCTTGCGCGCCATTGCCCTCTTCCACCGTCACGTTCTGGATACCGGCCCTGGCCAGGTTCTTCTGGGCCAGCACGCGGTTGTCCGCATTGATTTCCACGCTCGTCACGCGGGCAGCCCGATGCGCCAGCAGCGCCGCCATGTAGCCCGACCCGGTGCCGATTTCCAGCACGGTTTCATGCTTCTTGACGTTCAGTTCCTGCAGGGTGCGCGCTTCAAACTTCGGTGCCAGCATCACGTCGCCGCCCGGCAGCGGGATCTCGACGTCGGCGAAGGCCAGGTTCTGGTACGCGGCCGGCACGAATTGTTCGCGCTTGACCACGTGCAGCAGGTCGAGGATCTCGGTGTCCAGCACGTTCCAGGGACGGATCTGCTGTTCGATCATGTTGAAGCGGGCTTGTTCGATATTCATCTTGATACTCGGTGGTAAAAGAAATAATCCGATATTTTATCGTTGAACGGCTCCAGCAAGCATATCTTAACGACATGCCTGCCTGGACCAGCGGAAATTGCGACAGTCTGCAGTTTAGCGGGGTTGAAACGCAAGAACGGTGGCGTCCCGACGTGGCGCCGGTGCTCACGCGGCGCCGGGGGCGGCGGCCCCGGTCGCTTGCGGCAGCAGGCCGTGCAACGCCATGTCGAGGAAGGTATCAAGGAAGGCGAGCGGCTCGAGTTCGGCCCGCGGGCAGGGGCCGACCGAATGCTTCCAGGTGATCAGCATCAGCATCGGCGCGGTCAGGACTTGCGTCATCAGTTTCACGTCGATGGGGCGGAATTCGCCGCGCGCCACGCCGCGCTCCAGCATGCCCGTCATCGCCGCGGTGCCGCGGTTGATGACTTCCTCCTGGTAGAACTTGGCCAGTTCGGGGAAATTGTCGGCCTCGGCCGTGACCAGCTTGACAATGCCGGAGGCCTTGGTCGCACCCACCCGCTGCCACCAGTTGTGGATCAGGTGGCGCAGCAGGTCGGCGCTGTGGCCGTCGAATTCGGCCACCGACACCTCGGCCTCGCCGATGGCGGGCACGATGCTGCTGCGGACCACGGCCTTGAACAGCTCTTCCTTGTTCTCGTAGTACAGGTAGAGCGTGCCCTTGGAAACGCCGGCGCGGCGCGCGACGTCTTCCAGGCGCGTGGCGGCGTAGCCACGCTCGACGAACAGGTCGATCGCTGCCTCCAGCAACTCCTGGGGCCGCGCTTCTTTACGGCGCTCCCAGCGTGGCTTGGTGTCAAAGGGGCATGGCATGCTTCTGTCCGACAACTAACTGTTGAGTCAGCAAATATAGACCCGGGTCCGGGGGGAGTCAAGGACATCGAGGGCCGGCGGTAGTATACTGGCACGCTGCCCAACGCCTGTGTGTATCGCAATCACTTCGCCCGCATGACTTTCCCGCCCGACTTCTCCGGCTGCCGCCCCGGCTGCGGCGCCTGCTGCACTGCCCCTTCGATCAGTTCGCCGATTCCCGGCATGCCGAACGGCAAGCCGGCCGGTGTGCGCTGCATACAACTGGACGAAAGCAACGGCTGCCGTATCTTCGGGCAGCCGGGCCGGCCGCGGGTGTGCGCCAGCCTGCAGCCGTCACAGGAGATGTGCGGCGCCTCGCGCGAGCAAGCCATGTTCTTCCTTTCCGAGCTCGAGCGCCTGACAACCTAATTTTCGCGCGCACTTGCTTCGGATAAAAATGTCCCCATGTGGGGCGAGTTACTCGACGGCAGTCCCTTTGCTCATGGTAAGCTTGCGTCCCGCGCAGCATCCCTTCCGCGTCCGACTCCCAACCTTACCTGACTTAGCAAAACTTCATGGACATCATTCTCGCCATCAAAGCGATCATCATGGGCCTCGTCGAGGGCTTTACCGAATTCCTGCCGATTTCCTCCACGGGTCACCTGATCCTGGCCGGCAGCCTGCTCGATTTCACCACCGAGAAGGCCAAGGTGTTCGATATCGCCATCCAGGCCGGGGCGATCCTGGCGGTGATGTGGGAATTCCGCGCGCGCATCGCGGCAGTGCTGGCCGGCATCGGCTCGGACCCGCGCCAGCAGAAGTTCATGATCAACCTGATCGTCGCCTTCCTGCCGGCGGCGGCGCTCGGCTTCCTGTTCGCCAAGGCGATCAAGGCACACCTGTTCAAGCCGGTGCCGGTGGCGCTGGCCTTCATCGTCGGCGCGCTGGTGATCCTGTGGGCCGAACGCCGCCACAAGACGCTGGCCGGCGCGCACCGTATCGCCACCGTCGACGACATGAGCATGCTGGACGCGCTGAAGGTCGGCTGCGCCCAGTGCTTCGCCCTGATCCCGGGCACCAGCCGTTCCGGCGCGACCATTATCGGCGGCATGCTGTTCGGCCTGTCGCGCAAGGCCGCCACCGAATTCTCGTTCTTCCTGGCGATCCCGACCCTACTGGCGGCGACCGCGTATTCGGTATTCAAGGCGCGCCACGAGCTGTCGGCGGCCGACCTGCCGCTGTTCGGCATCGGTGGCCTGGCCGCTTTCGTGTCGGCCTTCCTGTGCGTGCGCTGGCTGTTGCGCTTCATCAGCTCGCACGACTTCACGGGCTTCGCCTGGTACCGTATCGTGTTCGGCATCGTGGTGCTGGTCACCGCGCATTTCGGCTGGGTGGTCTGGGCCGACTAATATAAATACATCTTGAGCAGGACGATTCGAACATCATGACGAGCGACATCCAAGAACGCGCGCTGCACGTGCTGGAAACGGTATTCGGCTACCCCGCCTTCCGCGGGCAGCAGGCCGATATCGTCGAGCACGTGGCCAGCGGCGGCGATGCGCTGGTCCTGATGCCGACCGGCGGCGGCAAGTCGCTGTGCTACCAGATCCCGGCGCTGCTGCGCGACGGCGTCGGCGTGGTCGTCTCGCCGCTCATCGCGCTGATGCAGGACCAGGTCGACGCGCTGGCCGAAGTCGGCGTGCGCGCCGCCTTCCTGAATTCGACCCAGACCTTCGAAGAAACGCTGCGCATCGAGCGCATGGTGCGCACCGGCGAACTCGACCTGGTCTACGTGGCGCCCGAGCGCCTGATGACGCAGCGCTGCCTCGACCTGTTCGAGGATTCGCACATTTCGCTGTTCGCGATCGACGAGGCGCACTGCGTGTCGCAATGGGGCCACGATTTCCGGCCCGAGTACATCCGCTTGTCGATCCTGCACGAGCGCTTCCCGCAGGTACCGCGCATCGCCCTGACCGCGACCGCGGACCAGGTGACGCGCGCCGAGATCGCCCAGCGCCTGCAGCTGGAAGAGGCGCGCCAGTTCGTGTCCTCGTTCGACCGTCCGAACATCCGTTATGCGATCGTCGAAAAGACCAACGGCCGCAAGCAGCTGATCGATTTCATCAGCACCGAGCACGCGGGCGACTGCGGCATCGTGTATTGCCTGTCGCGCAAGAAGGTCGAGGAGACCGCCCAGTTCCTCAACGAAAACGGCATCCGCGCCCTGCCCTACCACGCCGGCATGGACTACGCCGTGCGGGCCGCCAACCAGGCCCAGTTCCTGCGCGAGGAAAACATCGTGATGGTGGCGACCATCGCCTTCGGCATGGGCATCGACAAGCCGGACGTGCGCTTCGTCTGCCACCTCGACCTGCCCAAATCCCTCGAAGGCTATTACCAGGAAACCGGGCGTGCCGGCCGCGACGGCATGCCGTCGAATGCCTGGATGGCCTACGGCCTGCAGGACGTGGTGCTGCAGCGGCGCATGATCGACGAATCCGACGCCGACGAGAATTTCAAGCGCGTGCTGTCGTCCAAGCTGGATGCGATGCTGGGCCTGTGCGAAACGCTCAGTTGCCGGCGCATGCGCATGCTGGAGTATTTCGGCGAGCGTTCCGGCCCCTGCGGCAACTGCGACACCTGCCTGATGCCGCCGACCTCGTTCGACGCCACGGTGCCGGTGCAGAAGCTGCTGTCGGCCATCTACCGCTGCGACCAGCGCTTCGCCGCCGGCCACATCATCGACGTGCTGCGCGGCGTGGAATCCGAGCGCATCACCCAGTGGCACCACGACAAATTGTCGGTGTACGGCGTCGGCGCCGACCGCGGCGAGCAGGAATGGCGCGCCATCGTGCGCCAGGTGATCGCGCTCGGCCTGGTCACGGTCGACCACGACGCCTACAGTTCGCTCAAGCTCACCGAAGCCGCGCGCGCGGTGCTGAAGAGCGAACGCAAGGTCGAGCTGCGCCAGTACCAGAAACCGGTCAAGCAGAAGCGCGCCGCGCCGACCCGCGGCTATGCCGAGATGGACCTGTCGTCGACCGAGCAGGCGATCTTCGAGAAACTGCGCTGGTGGCGCATGGAAACCGCACGCGCGCACAACGTGGCGGCCTTCATCATCTTCGGCGACGCCACCCTGCGCGAGATCTGCAAGGCCAAGCCGACCTCGCTGGACGAATTGCGCGGCGTGTCGGGCGTGGGCGCCAAGAAGCTGGCCTCGTACGGCGACGAGATCGTCGCCATCATCGCCGAGATGGTCTGAGGTTTACTTCTTCTCGAACACCAGGTCCCACACGCCGTGGCCGAGCTTGATGCCGCGGTTCTCGAACTTGGTCAGCGGCCGGTAGGCCGGCTGCGGCGCATAACCCTCGGCGGTATTCTTCAGCTGCGGCTCGGCGCCCAGCACCTCCAGCATCTGGACCGCGTAGTCTTCCCAGTCGGTGGCGCAGTGGAGGTAGCCGCCGGCCTGCAGCTTGCTGCACAACAGCTTGACGAAGTCCGGCTGGATCAGGCGGCGCTTGTTGTGGCGCGCCTTGTGCCACGGGTCCGGGAAGAAGATGTGGACGCCGGCCAGCGAGCCGTCGGCGATCATGTTGTTCAGCACCTCGACCGCGTCGTGCTGGATCACGCGCAGGTTGGTGATGCCCTCTTCGCCGATCAGTTTCAGCAGGCTGCCGACGCCCGGCGTGTGCACTTCGACGCCGATGAAATCCTTGTCCGGCATCACCTTGGCGATGTGGGCGGTGGTGCCGCCCATGCCGAAGCCGATCTCCAGGATCAGCGGCGCGGTGCGGCCGAAGGGCGCGTGAAAGTCGACCTGTTCCTTGCGGTACTCGACCAGGAATTGCGGCCCGAATGCCTCGAGCGCGCGCGCCTGCCCGGTCGACAGGCGGCCGGCCCGCGTGACGAAACTGCGGATGCGGTGCTCGGTCGGGTCGTAGAGCATCGGACGGCCTTGGCTGTTGGTGGGCGTATCTGCGGACATGGGATCAATGATGTGGGAAGAAAAACGGGCGCCATTATACCCCGCGCCGCGCCGCGGTCTTCTTCGACATAATGGTGGATTCAGCACAGGAGATGCGCCCATGCGCCAGCAGTCCCACCCGATCGCCACCGAGGACAACGTCGCCAGCTTCCAGCTCACGTCCTTCCATTTCGGCAGCGCCGCAGGAGAGCACAGGCAGGGTAAAAAGGTCTACATCCAGGCCTCGCTGCACGCCGACGAGGTGCCGGCGATGCTGGTGGCGCACGTGCTCAGGCGCGAACTCGCGCGGCTGGATGGCGAAGGCCGCATCCACGGCGAGATCATCCTGGTGCCGGCCGC